>CAYYMU010000094.1:0-7852 GCA_964472445.1 uncultured Desulfobacteraceae bacterium | reverse complement strand
AAACAAACCCTTGAATCCTTGGACCCTCTTCTCCAACTAAATTGGAGAAGAGCCTGATTTAGTTATTTGAAAGATATTGCAAATTTGAGATATAATTATTTGAATATCGAACAAGGAATTTCGAATGATGAAGTGTGGAATCGCTATGCTCTATCTTTTTACATATTAAAAATGATAGAATACCTTACTTCGACATTCATAATTCCTTGTTCGATATTCTGCGGTTGAAAACAGACTCGTAAGTTTGATTTTTATCAAAAAGTAAAATATATATAACAATCAACAACTTATGCCAAATTTGTGCAAACGAGTTATTTGAAAGTTGTCACCATGTCGCTTTGCAACACTGTAAACCAGAATAACTTTTAAACAATCGGTCTCAAGTTATGATAACCGGCAAAAACTACAGTTAAGTTATTTTAAAGTCGAGACCTTTGAAAAATGCTCAATTTTGTTCAAGTTCAAGGAAGGCGGAAATTTTAAACGTACGAATACATTGAGTATTTCGAGGCTTAAAATTTGAGTTTACCCCGTAGCTCCGGCAGATGGTACTGGGGCCTGACGCAGTAATTGGGCAAAAGGGGATGTTTTTCAAAGGTCTCTTTAAAGGAAAAGTTTGAACATGGATCCAGCTAAGGAAATAAAATCAGATCTTAACGGCCTCATACAGAAAATAAAATCAGAAGGTATAGACAAGGCTGAACAAGAATCCAGTGAAATCATAAAAAAGGCTGAACAAAAAGCATCGGAGATAATAAAAACAGCTGAAATAAATGCTGAAAACCTTATAAATAAAGCAGAAAAAAATATAATCCAAAAAGAAGAAATCAGCCGAAATACACTTTCACAGGCTGCACGAGATACTATCTTAACAGTTCGCTTTTCTTTGATTAATTTTTTTGACGCAATTATCAGCAATGAGTGTCAAAAGTTTTATACGCCTGAAATTCTTGAAAAAACGTTGTTAAAACTTTTGGATGAATGGAAAAAAGATATCGACGAAGTACCTGATTTTGAAGTACTCTTAAACGAAAAGGACAAAAATGATCTTTCTGACTTCTTCTTTTCTAAAATTAAAGAAAAAATAAAAAACAGCATAGACATTAAAATAAATCCCAATATACAGGCTGGTTTCCATGTCGGGAAAAAGGGAGAAAACTTTTATTATGATTTTACTGATAAAAGTCTCGCTGATATGCTTGCGAAGTATTTAAATCCAAAATTCGCCGATCTTATAAATTCAGTCCAGGCAACTGAAAAAAATGATTAAACAGCAGTATTATTATACAGTTGCATCTCTTCCAAGTCTTTCCTTTGATAAACCCCTGCCCATTAATAAAGAAAAATTTTTTGCCTTATGTAAGATAGAGCTTGTTAAAAAAGATTTTAACATCCTTCAGTCTGCAGAGCTAATTCCTCTTAAACCAAAAGAAAAATCACCTGTTAAACTGATGGAAAAGTGGTATTCATGGGAACAGGGCATTAGAAATGAACTTGTAAGGTTGCGATCAAAAAGCCTGGGCTGGGACGGTACTCCCTATATAAGAAATGGAAAGACAAAAATACCATACAATACCAGCATAGCTCCAAAAGCCTTTAATATAAAATCTCCTCTTTCTGCAGAAGAAGCCCTTGACAGGGCAAGATGGAATTTCCTTGAAGATCTTGAAATAAATTACTATTTCACAATAGAAAAGCTTATAGTTTATTATTTTAAAATTCAGATATTAGAGAAAACATCACTTTTTAACAACAAAAAAGGTTTAGAAAAAATATACAGCCTTGTCAGAAAGTTTAGTGAAAACGAGATAAATACCCATGAAAATTGACACTGCAATAAGAAAAGGCAAAATCGTTTCTATTGATAAAAATATGATCGCTGTTGAGTTTAACTTTAGGCTTAAACAAAATGAAACAGCATACGCATTGTTAGGGGAAAAAAGATTAAAATCCGAGGTTATCCGCATAAGGGGAAATATAGCGGATTTGCAGGTCTATGAGGCTACCGATGGCCTGAAAACAGGAGATTTTGTCGAATTTACAGGAAAATTATTATCTGTTGATCTTGGCCCAGGCCTGTTGGGTCAAGTGTTTGACGGGCTTCAAAATCCGCTGCAAAAGCTGGCGGAAGAATGTGGTTTTTTCCTCAAAAGAGGAAAATATTTAAATGCACTGCCGGAAGATAAAAAATGGGGATTTTTACCTTCTGTAAAGCCAGGTGATTTTGTTCAATCAGGCGACGTAATAGGCATGGTTAAGGAGGGAATATTCACCCACAAAATTCAGGTGCCTTTTAATCTTTCCGGCTCTCATAAAATTCTCAGTATTGTAAAACCAGGGGAATATAATGTAAAAGAAGAGATAGCAATAACCGAGAATAAAAGAGGCATGGAAATACCTCTTTACATGAGCTTCTCATGGCCCATAAAAATACCAATTACAGCGTATGAGGAAAAACTTGACCCTGTTGAACCCATGATAACAAGAATCAGAATAATTGACAGTCTTTTCCCTGTGGCAAAAGGAGGAACCTATTGCATTCCAGGGCCCTTTGGTTCAGGCAAAACCATTTTGCAACAAATCACAAGCCGTAATGCAAAAGTGGATATTGTAATTATTGCCGCCTGTGGTGAAAGAGCTGGAGAAGTCGTTGAGATTATCAGGAAATTTCCAAAGATAATCGATCCATTTACTGACAGGCCTCTGATGGAAAGAACTGTTATAATATGCAATACAAGTTCCATGCCTATAGCAGCCCGCGAAGCTTCAGTTTATACAGCCATAACAATAGCAGAGTATTACAGGCAGATGGGGCTTGACGTTCTTCTGCTCGCGGACTCAACCTCACGCTGGGCTCAGGCACTGAGGGAAAGGTCCGGAAGATTGGAGGAAATACCCGGGGAAGAGGCATATCCCGCTTATTTAGGATCAACCATAGCTGGATTTTACGAAAGAGCGGGACTTGTCAGGCTCAAAGACAACACCACAGGATCAATCACAATAGGAGGAACTGTAAGTCCTGCAGGAGGAAATTTTGAAGAACCGGTCACCCAGGCTACCTTAAAAGTAACAGGTGCATTTCACGGTCTGTCAAAAGACAGGTCCGACGCGAGACGATATCCTTCTATTGATCCTCTTGAAAGCTGGTCTACATATGAAGGAATTATAGATATTCAAAGAAGAAAAGAAGTGATTAAGTTACTTTCAAAAGCAAATGAAGTCAGCCAGATGATGAAGGTAGTAGGAGAAGAAGGTGTAAGTTTGAATGATTATATCCTCTATCTGAAAGGAGAACTTTTTGATTACGTATATTTACAACAAAACGCCTTTGATCCAGTAGACAGCGCTACTTCAGCTGACCGCCAGAAAAAAGTCTTCTCAATCTTTGAAAAAATTCTTGACGCTTCACTAATACTGGAAGACAAAATAAAAACTAAAAATTTCTTTAACAGGCTCAGGCAGGCTTTTATTGATTATAATTATTCTGCCTGGGATTCAGAAAAATTTACCACCAGCGAAAAACTCATCAAAGACCTTATTCTCCAGCATAGTAAAGAAAATTATATAAGCAAATCGAATGTTTTAAGACAGGCTTTCGTGGAATCTGATATGGATTCTCAGTTCAGAAGGTCTAAAGAACTTCTGGCAGGGAAAAAAGGAAAACTTACAATGCAAAAGGAAGAAAGTGCAAAAAATAAGCCATAAAATCATAGACATATCCGGCAACGTAATAATGCTGTTAGCGCCTGGTGTCAAATATGGCAGCCTTGCTGTTGTGTCTTCTGAACGCGGAGAATCTCTTGCCGAAGTTATTCGTATTGAAGATAAAAATGTATATCTTCAAGTGTTTGCTGGAAGCACCGGTATTTCAACCGAAGATGAGGTGCGTTTTTTAGGACATCAGATGCAAGTTGGTTTTTCTGAAAATCTTTTAGGCAGAATCTTTGACGGCACAGGAAGGCCTCGCGACAATAAGCCCCCGATTACAGAAGAACTTATAGATGTAAGCAGATCAACAATAAATCCTGTAAAACGCATTATTCCTTCTAATATGCTCAATACCAGGATACCCATGATAGATATGTTTAATTCACTTGTTGAATCTCAGAAAATATCTATTTTTACTACACCCGGAGAACCTTATAATGAGCTTCTAATCCGTATAGCCCTTCAGGCTGAAGTAGATATAATCGTACTTGGCGGGATGGGACAAAGATATGATGATTACCTTTCTTTGAAAAACAGTCTTGAAAACAAAGGGGCTTTAAGCCGTTCCATACTCTTTATACACACAGCAATAGACCCTGTGGTTGAATCTCTTATGGTTCCCGACCTTTGTCTCGCTGTTGCGGAAAAATTTGCTTTAGACGGAAAAAGGGTCTTGGTGCTTTTAACAGATATGACAAATTTTTGTGACGCTCTAAAGGAAATTGCCATTATTATGGAGCAGGTGCCGTCAAACAGAGGTTATCCTGGAGACCTGTACAGCCAGCTTGCCTTAAGATATGAAAAGGCTGTAGATTTTGAGGATGCTGGTTCAGTTACCATACTTTCGGTAACAACAATGCCTGGGAATGATGTAACACACCCTGTGCCTGATAATACAGGCTATATAACAGAGGGGCAATACTATTTAAACAATGGTATAATTGAGCCGTTTGGATCATTAAGCAGACTAAAACAGCTTGTAAATAAAGACACAAGAGAGGACCATCGCCCACTTATGGATGTAATGGTCCAGTTATATGCATTTTATCAGGAAACAATAGAAAAAAAGGCAATGGGTTTCAGAATGACATCCTGGGACAACAGGCTTCTAAAATATGGTGAGCTTTTTGAGCGAGGTTTGATGGATCTTTCTGTTAACATACCACTCGAAAAAGCTCTGGACAGGGGATGGGAAATACTTGCAAAATGTTTCAAGCCTGAAGAGACCGGGCTTGCAACAAAATTAATTGATACTTTCTGGCCGGAAAAATTAGTTGATCATGAAAAAGATAGGGCTGACAAAAACACAACTGAAAAAGCAGAAAGACAATCTCAAGCGTTATAATCGTTACCTTCCTATTCTCGATATAAAAAAGCAAAGGCTTCAAAAAGAGATAGAAAGAGTCGGCGCTGAAATTGTAAAAACAGATGACGTGTTTAAAAAAACAATGGATGAGATAAAACCATGGGCCGCCCTTTTTGGCGAAGATATAGGCCTTGATCAACTTATCGCCTTAAAGAGCACGGAAACAAGGCAGGATAATATTGGCGGCACAGACATACCTGTTTTTGTTAAAGCGCATATAAATATAAATCAGTATGACCTTTTTGAATATCCTTTATGGGCAGACAGGGCTGTTGAATATTTTAGTATTCTGATTTCCCTTATGGCTGAAAAAAAAGTTCTGGAAGAACAGAAAACTCTTTTATCAGTGGAACTGCGCATTACATCTCAGAGAGTAAACCTTTTTGAAGCTGTCAAGATACCGGAAACAAAAGAAAATATCAGGCGCATTATGATATTTTTTGGAGATCAGGAGGCTGCTGCGTTTGGGTGGGCAAAGACTGCCAAGAAAAAACTGCAGAGGAAAAGATAAATGATTGTAAAAATGAAAAAAGCATCAATCATAGTAAAATCCTCCTGGACAGATGAAACATTAGATATATTAAGCAGAATGGGAATTCTCCATCTGGCTCCATACAGACCGGCAAAAAACGAGACTGTTAAAAAATTAAAGGAGAAAATCACATTAATAGAAAAGGCTCTGCTGCTGATTCCCGAAACATTCAAACAGAAAAAAGAAGCTTTAAAACAATATAAAGAAGACGGCCTGGCTCTTGCCAAAAACTTAATCAATCTTCCTGAAGAGATAACTACACTAAAAGCGGATATTAAAGATCTCCGGATGGAATATGATCGCATACGGGTCTGGGGAAATTTCAGGCCCGAAGAAATTGATAAATTGAACGAAAAGGGCATTAATATAAGCCTGTTTCAGTGCAGGGAAAAACAACTTAAAAATATTTCTCAAGATGGTTCCCTTCATATTATCTGCAAAAAAGGATCTGAGATATTCCTTGCATATGTATCAAAAAAAGACAGCCAAAAGCCTGATCTTTTCGAAGTAAAAGTCCCATCTCGAAGTCTTGCTGAGATAAAAGCCCTGCTGGAAGATAAAGAAAACCAGCTTTCAAATGCTCAGCAGAATCTGCTGAAAATTTACAAAAAATATCCCCTTCTTGAAAACACAAAAAATATTCTGCATGACCTTTTAAACCATGAAGAGGCAAAACAAGGTATGGGCGAACAAGGCCATGTATCTTATCTTACAGGTTTCTGCCCGGAGTATGAAATTGAAACTCTCTTAAAAACATGCAGAGAAAATAAATGGGGAATACTCATAGAAGAACCTTTAGATGCTGATTATGTCCCCACGCTTATTCAACATTCAAAATTTTCAAAAATAATCCGGCCGGTTATTGATTTCATAGGTATAATACCAGGTTACAGAGAATATGACGCCAATATACTTTTTTTAATATTTTTAAGTATATTTTTTGCCATGCTCATAGGAGATGGCGGATATGGTCTGGTTATGCTTGTTTTTACCCTTTGCCTGAAAAGATTCTACAAACAAATTTCAAAAGAATTTACGATTCTTATGTGTATTTTTTCCTTCACAACCATGATCTGGGGGGCTTTTACCGGCCTGTGGTTCGGGATGGAAGAAATAAGCCTTCTGCCTGTTTTTAAATCAATGATTATACCATCCTTATACATTTATGCTGAACAAAATAATGCCAATATCATCCGTCTTTGTTTTTTAATAGGTGCTGTCCAGCTTTCTGTTTCCCATATCTGGTCAGCGACAAGAATTTACCCGTCTTTGAAAGCTTTTTCTGAAACAGGATGGGCGGCAATAGTATGGGGTATATATTTTATGGCAGGGTTTCTTGTATTAAACGATAAGATAAGCTTTCCAGGCATATCGTTACTCTTTATCGGTATAATTATGATCATCCTTTTTGGAGAGCAGAAAAAAGAAGGAGTTGTAAACGGGATATTAAGCGGGCTGGCCAGATTTCCCCTTAATCTTCTCACAGGAATAGGAAGTTTTTCAGATCTTATTTCATATATTCGCTTGTTTGCCGTGGGTCTTGCCACCAAAGAGGTCGCTGTTGCGGTTAATGCAATGGCGAAAGAATTTGGTTTTGATAATTTGCTTTCGTTTTCAACCGCCATTTTGATTCTGGTTCTTGGCCATTCCATCAATCTGTTATTTGGAGCCATGGCTATACTGGTTCATGGCGTACGACTTAATATACTGGAATGTTCCAAACATTTAAATATACAATGGTCGGGCATTGCCTACAATCCATTTAGACGTTCAGAAATGTAACAGGAGGGATGCATGTCTTTATTAGAATTTCTGGGAGATACAGGTTTTATTCTTGCGTTATGCTTTTCTGCTTTTGGCTCCCTGCTTGGAACCCGTGCAGCAGGAATGGGCGCATTAGGAGCATGGAAAAAAAACCTCATGGCCAATAAAAGTGCTCCTTTTATCCTGGTCGCCTTTGCGGGGGCTCCTCTTTCTCAAACTATTTACGGCATGATTCTTATGAATGCCATCAAAGGGTCGCCTGAAACAATCTCTGTTCTAACAAGATTTTCAGCAGGCCTTTTAGGCGGCATCGCCATAGGCTTGTCAGCATGGTTTCAAGGCAGGGCAGGCGCCCTGGCCTGTGACGTGTTTGCGGAATCTGAAAAGGGTTTTGCAAATTATATGACTGTTATCGGCATAATAGAAACCGTAGCTCTTTTTGTGATGGTCTTTCTTATGACAATTCTTAGATGATAACATCT
>CAYYMU010000093.1:5876-7971 GCA_964472445.1 uncultured Desulfobacteraceae bacterium | reverse complement strand
TTGCTAAGAACTGTAAAACTTCGGGGGACGTCCTTAAATAGTTAAATAATTTGGCATAAAGTATATTTGGGAGTATGTTGCGGGCATGCTCAGGATAGCCCGATTAGATACTCCCGGCCTCTTGCATCATGTTATGATCAGAGGAATAGAACGCCGAATGCTTTAATGATGATCGTGAAAAATTCATTGAACGGCTATCTATTCTCCTGCCTGAAACCAGGACCCAATGCTACGTAAACAGATGTCAGCTAATGTGCCAATCAAGACGCGACACCGATTGTCTCTAAAGGATGCTGGAAGACGCAGGGCGAATAAGGATACAATTAGTGTGAAGATCAGGGGCAGAGGGCGAAATCTTTCAATTCACCCAGGGCTTTAAAAAGCCCTGCTATAGTTTTTTGATATCATCCCAGAGATTCCAGGATATTGTATTTTTTAATCTTTCGCCACAAGGTTGTTCTGGGGATATCAAGTATTTTTGATGCCCTTATTTTATTATAATTAGTAGCCTCAAGCACTCTTATTATATGAGCTTTTTCTTCTTCGTAAAGCGGAAGCAGTTCTTTATCCTCAACAGTCTCAACCACTAAGCGATCCAGGTCTTCAGGCAGTTCGTTTTCCTCAATCCAGGATCCCTCACCAAGAGCAACAGCGCTTGACACTATGTGTTCAAGTTCTCGAATATTCCCTGGAAAAGAATATTTCATAAGGAGATCTTTGGCCCGGTTTGTAAATCCATTAATCATTTTATTGTAAAGACTGTTATATTTATCTATAAAATGCCTTATTAAAAGAGGGATGTCTTCTTTCCTTTCCCTGAGTGAAGGCACACGTATTTTGACCACTTTGAGACGAAAATAAAGATCTTCTCTAAAACGTCCTGCCTTGATCTCTTTTTCCAAATTTTTATTTGTTGCGGATATCACCCTGATATCCAATTCAACAGTATTAGATCCTCCCACTCTTAGCAGTTTCTTTTCCTGAATTACTCTTAGCAATTTTACCTGCATGGAAAGAGGCATTTCACCTATTTCATCAAGGAATACAGTTCCACCCTGAGCTGCCTCAAGCAAACCGACTTTAATGCTTTCCGCACCTGTAAAAGCTCCCCTTTCGTGGCCAAAAAGTTCATTGGATATCAATTGCTCTGAAAAACTGCCGCAATTAAAACTGATAAAAGGCTTGTCCTTTATTGGACTGCCGGAATGTATTGCCTTTGCCGTCAGCTCTTTACCTGTACCGCTTTCACCCTGAATAAGAACATTACAGTTCACCCTGGAGACCTTGTTAATAATTTTAATCAGCTCGCGGACAGGAGAACTAACCCCAATAATTTTCTGTACATTATCTTTCCTGAGAAGATCCTCCTTAAGTCTTTTATTTTCACGATCCAGAAGTATCTTTTCAACAGCTCTGTTTAATATCAGTATAACCTGATCAGGAGTAAAGGGTTTTTCAATATAATAAAAAGCGCCCTGTTGAACCGCTTTAACCGCTCCTCCTATGGATGCGTAACCAGTAATAATTATAACTTCGGTCTTGGGATAATTTTTCCTGATATTTTCTAAAACCAGCATGCCATCCATTCCCGGCATGTGTAAATCAGTAAGAACAACATCGAATGGCGCTGTTTTCATTCGGCTGATAGCTTTTCGAGGGTCTTGAAACGTTTCAACACGGTAACCGCTTTTTGTTATTTTTCTATCCAGATTCCGCAGAACCAGAGACTCATCATCAATAACAGCAATACGTATCAACATCTTTTCAACATCTTTTTCCAACGCCAAATTTCCTCTAAAAATGATTTGTTTTTATTAGCTTTAGTACATTTATTCTTAAATACAGTAAAGTATTAAAATTGATAGCCTCGTAAAAGGTCTTTTGTGAACGACTTTGAGCAGTTTGGGGAAAATCTTACTTTTTACAAGTTCATCAAAATTGATTGTGTCGTAAAGATCTGAATTATGAGGCTATACGGCACTGGAAAATAAAATAACTTTAAGCTAGAAAACTGTTTGAATGTATTGGAAATCGTTAACAAAGAACCTGTTGCTGTATTGGGTTCTTCTCCAATTTCGCTGGAGCAAAGGGTCCA
>CAYYMU010000093.1:0-5776 GCA_964472445.1 uncultured Desulfobacteraceae bacterium | reverse complement strand
ATAACAGTAAACTTTGTATATTCCCCTTTTTTGGTTTCAATACTGATTTGTCCGCCGTGCATTACAACAATACCATGGGAAACAGAAAGACCCAGTCCAGTGCCCTTGCCCTGCTCTTTTGTAGTAAAAAACGGATCAAATATATTAGGCAAAATATGCTCTGGTATCCCACACCCGTTATCTTCTATCTGAACAGCCAGAAATTTGGGCACATCACTTTTTTTAACGGATATCTTAATCTTTCCATTTTTTTCAACAGCATCTACGGCATTAAGAATCAGGTTTAAAAAAACCTGTTTCAACTGCTGTTTGTCACCGCGTATACGAGGAAGGTCGGGCTCAATTTCTGTTGACATTCTCGCCCCAGACACCTTAGCCTGATTAAGAGCAAGTTTAATGGTTGCATTAACCAGCACACCCAGGTCAAGAGGTTCAGACACAGACTCGCTTTCCCTTGCAAAATCCAGCAGATTATGAATTATGCTTCTTGATCTGTCTGCTTCACCAATAAGGTCGTTCAGCATTTCGAGCAGCTCTTCTTCAGACAGGTCTTTATGATCCTCAAGCAAAGAATGGGCTGTGAGCATTATGTTGTTCAGAGGATTGTTCAATTCATGCGCTACTCCGGCTGTTAACGTTCCAATAGCTCTAAGCTTGTGTGATTCAACCATAGCCCTTTCACGCGACTTAAGCTCTTTAATCATCTGGTTTATGGCTATTTCTACCCCTGTAAATTCACTATCATATTTACATATCGGTGCAATAGGAGAAAAATCTCCTTTTGCTATATCCTGAGTGCGCCTGACAAGAAGATTAAGTGGCGTTATCAATCTTTTTAAAAAGAACCATGCCAGCAGAGTCGTTAAAAATAAAACAATTACAAAAGAATAAATAGGAATAATCTGAAGCAGGTCAAGCATGGCATTCATGGAATTCTGTTCTTTATATACCAGATCAGCCGCCACTTCAACCATTTCAGCGCCGTGTTTTCGCAGAGAATTTTCTATCCAGTCTTGTTTTTCAGTATCTTTAATCCCGTTTTTGTCCAGTATGGTTAATTCATGCAAAAGAGCTTCATATTTGTCAAGATGATTGATCAGGATTACCGTCTCATCAGAGGACAAAATACTTATGAGCTTATCTATTTCTTTGGATAAGAAAATTTTGGCATTGCCCACACTCTGAACCGCGTCTTCGAGATTTGTATTATACAGAAAATAATTTTTTTCCCACCTCCTTGCCTGCGCAACTTCAAAAAGATATCTTTCAGAAATTTGAACAAAGTAAAGCTTTTTCTGTATACGATTTATCGCTACAGCAGAACCAATAATAATAGCCACTGACAAAATGGAAATAGTAAGAAACACCAGCAACATATGCAGCCTGAAGGTAAAATGCGGCCGGTTCAACACCATCAGTCCTTCAAGCTCTGGCTTATATTCTTTTTCGGGCTCTGTTTTTCCTGCAATATTTATAAAGCTGGATTTCGATTCAAGAGGCTCAGCCATAATAAGGTATCCACCTGTCAAAACTAAAAACTATACTTCAATCTGATACACACCTGCAACATCAATCAATATATTTTACAGATAATTTTTATAACTCTGGTATAATATTTTTATAACCAAGAGAATCAGCTGCTCTTGTTAATACTAAACGAAGTTCACTTGGTTTAAAAGGTTTGGCAATCATATCAAAAGCGCCCTTGTCCATAGCTTCACGAGCCAGCGCTACCGTTGCATAGCCTGTGATAATAATTACTTTCGTTGTATCTGACTTTTTTCGTACCTCTTCCAGAACCTGAATCCCGTTAATATCTGCCATCATTATATCAGTAATAACAATATCGAATGTTTTTTCAGAAATTCTGTTAACAGCTTTTTTGGGATCTTCAAATACTTCTACATCACAATTCATTTTTTCCAGAGTAGGTTTTAATCTGCTTCCAACTATAGATTCATCATCCAGCAGAAGAAGAGACAATTTTTCTTTCATTCTTACCCCCAAATAAATTTTTTGAAAAGCTTTTCTGCGCTTTTCATTCAATCATCAGTTAATATTCGAAAAATCAAATTATTGCCCACAAGCAACACTTGAAAACAAATCATAATCAACATAAACCTCAACGTGCTTGATTCCTTCAATTTTCATTACTTTTTGTTTTATTTTTAATACCTTATCCTCTGCCTTCTTTTTCACTGCTTTTGTATATATACAAACAGTCCCTTCATCAGATTTAACCTTCATTTTTGGATCTATGGACGCCAGCATCGCTCTTACACGACAAGACATGGCAATATTATTTGCGCAGCGTAAAGAATATGTCATTGGCTGAAATTTTGTGTGGTTTACCGCAGTAATGATGGTCTCCAGAGCATTTTCAATATCATCATTCTTAATGTGTCCTATATTTATTACCAGATCATAAAGGCTTGGATCTGAAATGTTCATATTATAAAAAGTCTCGGCCCATTTCCTTTGCCGACCATCTTCCCTGGCAAGAGCTTTACGCGCTTTTTGCGGTGAGACATCACCCTGCTTTGCCTTGTCGTTAATTCTATCCACTAAATCAGCAATAATTTGAACTTTAAGAGCGTGGGATATTTCCCGTATAACCGGAAACCCGGCAATTCCATAATATACGATATTATTTTTTAATAAATACTCTGACAGCACAGTATCTACATATATCATGTATTCCTGCTTAGCCTGAGAAAACATGCCTACACTTGACGGTATCTCTTTAAGAGCTCGGGCAAGCTTTGATTCAGGAACACCGAATTGGCTGGAAACCAAAGGTAGAATAATCTCAATGTCGACATACTCGTATTCCAGTCTTCTGGCGACACTTTTTGCTATTTGCCTTCCATTGCTGTAAGATCCTGCAGTAATAGATATAATTGACACTTTCTTCCTCCTTACAATGTAGTTTACAATTCACTGTTGTATGTTTACACCTCTTTTTCAATGAACTCAACACCTGAAAAATTTTAATCGTGAATTGTTAACCGACAACCGTAAACTGTTATATGTTTTTTCCCATGACCTGATTAAACACCGTAGAATAAATAAAGCATTCCGATTAATACAACTATGAATAAAACAGTCATAAGCCCGCCGGCTTTTATAAAATCTACACTTCTATATCTGCCGGGCCCCATGTAAAGCGCATTAACCTGATGGGTTGGCAGCATAAAGGAGTTAGAGGTGGCAAGGCCCACCACAAGGGCGGCCATTCTCGGATCTGTTCCTGCAGCAAGAGCCATATTTACTACAAGCGGAACAAGAAGTACAGTAGCCCCCACATTTGAAATAACCAGAGTAAAAAATGTGGAAAGTATTGCTATGGCTGTTAAAAGAACAACAGGAGAAACATCCCCTATTAAATTAAGAATAGTATGGGCAATCCAGGCTGCCGTACCGGTCTTCTCAGTTGCAATTCCCAGTGGAATGAGTCCGGCAAGCAAAAAAATTGTCCGCCAGTCAACAGATTTGTATGCTTCGTCTATGGTCAGAACTCCGCATACAATCATTCCAAATGCTCCGGTCATAAGAGCTACTGATAGCTGAATCTTGAATATAATTATCATTACAAGGGCCACTGCCAGCCAAAAACCGCCTATCATGGCTTTCTGCGGCTTAAGAACTTCACTTACCGGAGTTGTAAAAATAAAATTGTGTTGAGCCTGTAAAATATTAAACCTTTCCCATGTACCCTGAAGCAGGATTGAATCACCTGAACGTAATGTAAAGTCTGAAAGTCCTGAATAAAAGGCTTTGTCTGAACGGTAAAGCGCTAACGGGTTTACCTGAAACTGTTCCCAGAAATGAGTTTTTCTAAGGGTACTGCCGATTAACTCGGAACGCGGCGCAACAACTGCTTCAATGGTTCCGGATATGGCTTCAGACATTTCATGCTGGAATAAATCCAATGATTCTTTAATATCCAGTCCCAGTTCTTTAGCCATTTTTTCAACATTTTTTTTCAGTCCGTAAACTGCCAAATCATTATTAGACCTTATCTCTACATCCGGAGCAGCGGAAAGTATCTTAAATCTATCCCTGCCGACTATTCCAACTACATTTACCAGATATTTTTCCCTTATGTCTTTTATCGTCAGGGGATCCCTGAACTCGGTAAAATCATCAGGCACTTTTAATTCAAAGGGTTTTCCAATATATTCGTAAGAACTTCCCGGGTCTTTAAGAGATTCATCAGCAGAACCGCTTTCAGATTTCTTTCCCTTTGGCAGCACAAAACGTCCAAAAAAAAGAAAAAAAACGATTCCAGATCCAACCAGGGCCAAACCAATAGGAGTAACATCAAACAGGCCAAACGGCTCGAGGTTAAAAGGAGCCAGCAAATCATTCAGCAGAATCAGCGGGCTGCAACCAACCAGAGTTATAGTGCCACCAAGGATGGCACAAAAACCTATAGGCATAAGCATCCGGGAAAGCGATATATTCATTGATTTGCTTACACGTCTGATAGCCGGCAGGAAAAGAGCCGCGGCACCGATATTCTGCATAAAACTCGAAATAATGGCTACGGTTGCGCCCATAGCTATAACAACACGTGAGGAGCTTTGGCCGGCAACCTTCATTACCGGTTTAACCAGTCTGTTGATCAGTCCTGTCTTATCGAGACCAGCACCTATAATAATAACCGCAATAATAGAAATAACCGCATTACTGCTAAATCCGGAAAACGCTTCTTTGGGCGTAACCAAATGAAGCAAAGGCAGTGTGACCGTCATTAGTATGGCGACCATATCAACACGAATCCATTCAGCAATAAAAAGGAACACAGCCACTCCGATCATAAACATTACCAAAATCATTTCAGTTGTCAGCGCATTTACTTCCATAAATATTGATTCTCCTTTAGCTTCTATTAAATCACATAACTCTTAAATTTTTCTTATTTTTTCTTAACTGTTAATATGCGACATGATGTCATTTGAACCAGCAACGATATATTTTTTTCTATTTTTTTATAACGCGGATCATTCTTATCCGGCAGGGCGATTACAATAACAGTTATATTTAAATTTCGTACAAATTCGCATACCTTTTCTATGTATTCGCCGCGACACTCGTGTTGCTCAATTTTAATTCCTTTCTCAGCGCTTTGCTCGACAAGCAAATCTATTTTGTCCTTTATCTCTTTTTTTCTGCCTTCTGTTTGCGAAATATTTTTTACAAAAGAATCCGACTTGGCAAAGTCATTTTTTGACAAGAAAAGAAAGATTGGCCTGGAACTGCTTCTCTTGGCGAATTCAACAGCATAACGAGCAGCGTTCAGCGATATTTCAGACAAATTATCCAGTGGTACGAGTATCTTATTCAACTAAGCTTATTCCTTAATTTATTAAAAAAATCATATTGATGGCGTCCGTAAAAAGTCCCATCTACATTTGTTGTATATGAAACTTTTTACTTGGCCATTTGCAGTAAAACACGTAACTTTTTACGCCGCCATCAAAGATAATATAATCAAGAAATATGCCAAATAAATATATTTAATAATTACAGGGGGTTATGTTTTCCAAAATAAAAAAGGCTGTTTCAAAATGAAACGCCTAAAGTGTGTTATTAATATTTATTTACGCTAAAACCCAACTATTGCAGACACCAGAAAACAATGTTTCGTTTTGAAACAATGTTTCGTTTTGAAACTAATATCGGGAAGGCGTAAAAGACTGGAATTTTATATTATGCGGCTCTTCTCCAATTTAATTGGAGAAGAGGGGTCAAGGATTCAAGGGTTTGTTTT
>CAYYMU010000092.1:0-7973 GCA_964472445.1 uncultured Desulfobacteraceae bacterium | reverse complement strand
CACCTATATATTAAATACGTCACCGTATTTACGAATCAAAGCACTAAGTAAAAAGTCAAAAATGCTCAATGTCGCTTACAAATGACTTTTTACGGTGCCATCAAACTTGAGTTGACATTTATTTCGTATTTCGTTAAATTTTATTTGCAAATTATAACTATTTCAAATTATTATATCCATTTTATTGATTTTATGTATCCAACTTATTATCCTTGTTGCATTTCTCCGGCACAGGTGGAGATATAATCACTTATTAATGTTTAATTTAAGGTGAATACCATCAAAGTTATTAATAAAATACATGAAATGCAGGAGCACTCAAAGGTTATGCATAGTGCTGGCAAAACCATTGCCTTTGTTCCAACCATGGGGTTTTTACATGAGGGCCATCTGTCTTTGATAAGGGAAGGGGGCAGGCTTGCAGATTATCTCGTGGTCAGCATTTTTGTAAATCCTTTTCAGTTTTCTCCTGAAGAAGATTTTGAGTCATACCCGAGAAATTTTGACAGAGACTTTGATTTATTGCAGCAAGAGGGTGTAGATGTAATTTTTTATCCCGAAAAAAGCGAGCTTTATAAGGAAGGGTTCCAGACATATGTAAATGTGGGAAATCTTGCTAATCATCTTTGCGGTAAATCCAGACCCATATTTTTTAGAGGGGTTACAACAATTGTTGCGAAGCTTTTCAATATTGTAAAACCTGATACTGTAATATTTGGTCAAAAAGATTACCAGCAGCTTGTAATTATACGCAGTATGGCACACGACATGAATTTTGATATAAAAATTGTCGGGTTTCCAACGGCAAGAGAACAAGATGGCCTTGCTATGAGCTCAAGAAATACTTATCTTACCCCTGAACAGAGGCTTAATGCAAGTTGCCTTTTCAGGGCTCTTAAGCAATCCCAGAAATTTATTAAAAAGGGTATCAGGGATACAAAGAGGATTATCGATATAGCATCTGCTCTTATTAAATCACATCCGGAAACGAATATAGACTATGTTGCAATATGTGATCCTGAGACTCTTGTTGATGTAAAAACAATACAGGAACCTGTTTTGATGGCGCTTGCAGTAAATATAGGTAAAACACGTCTTATCGATAATATGATACTGCTGCCGGAATAATAGTTTAGATTAAATTACAAACAAATGGAGACACTTTATTATGAACAAAGAACAATTCTTTTTTACATCTGAATCTGTCACGGAAGGGCATCCTGATAAGGTGGCTGATGCTTTATCTGACTCCATACTGGACGCTATAATGGCTGAGGATAAGAACTGTAGAGTTGCCTGTGAGAGTCTGGTAACAACAGGCCTGGCTTTTATTGCCGGAGAGATTACAACCAGCTGTTATGTTGATATACCGCAAATCGTAAGAGAAACAATAAAAGATATAGGTTATCATTCTTCTCAGATGGGTTTTGACTGGCAAACCTGTTCAGTTATAACAAGCATTGACCATCAATCACCCGATATTGCCCAGGGAGTAAATTCTGGAGAAGGGCTTTTCAAGGAACAGGGGGCCGGAGATCAGGGTCTTATGTTTGGATTTGCATGTGATGAAACCCCTGAATTAATGCCTATGCCCATAATGTATGCTCATAAATTAACCAAGCGTCTTGCCAAAGTGCGGAAAAACGGCGCACTCGATTTTTTAAGGCCTGACGGCAAAGCCCAGGTAACCATAGAATATGAAAACGGTTCTCCCCGGCGTGTAGATACAATAGTAATCGCAGCACAGCACAAGCCGGATGTTACGCATGATGAATTAAAAGAGGCTATTATAAAAGAGGTAATAAAAAAGGTAATTCCAAAAGAGATGATAGATGGTGATACACGTTATTTAATAAATGCAACAGGAAAGTTTGTTATCGGCGGACCAATGGGAGATTGCGGATTAACCGGAAGAAAAATAATTGTCGATACTTACGGCGGGCAGGGGAGTCACGGTGGTGGATGCTTTTCCGGTAAAGACCCATCCAAGGTCGATAGAAGCGCATCTTACATGGGAAGGCATATTGCAAAAAATATAGTTGCCGCCGGGCTCTCAAAACAATGTGAGATACAGATCGCATATGCAATTGGAGTGGCAGAACCTGTTTCTATAATGCTGGATCTTAAAGGCACAGGAGTTGTCTCAAAGCATGAAATTAAAAAAATAATCACAGAGGTTTTTGACCTTAGACCTGCTGCAATAGTGGAATATCTTGATTTATTACGACCAATCTACAGAAAAACTTCCGCTTACGGACATTTTGGTCGCAATGAACCGGAATTTTCATGGGAACATACAAATATGGCTGATGTTATAAGGGAAAAAGCAGGATTATAATAAGGAGGATTTAATGTCCGAGGTAAAACCAGTTAAGATAAAGGGGTTTTTAGAGTTAGACTCCTCTATTCCATATAAAGTGGCTGATATTTCGCTTGCAGATTTTGGATTCAAGGAAATGCAGCTTTCAGAAAATGAAATGCCCGGTCTTATGGCAGTTCGGGAAAAATACGGGCATAAAAAGCCTTTAAAAGGAATGAAGATAATGGGCAGTCTCCACATGACCATTCAGACTGCAATGCTTATTCAAACATTAAAGGAGCTCGGGGCCGACCTTCGATGGGCTACTTGCAATATATTTTCAACACAGGATCATGCTGCTGCGGCGATTGCCAAGGCAGGGTTTGCTTCAGTATATGCATGGAAAGGCGAAACTCTTGAGGATTTCTGGTGGTGTACAGAACAGGCTCTTACATGGCCCGACGGAAGCGGACCTGATCTTATTGTTGATGATGGTGGAGACGCTACCCTGTATGTTCATGAGGGCGTAAAAATCGAAAATAATCCGGCCCTTTTAGATGAGTCTTATGAGAGTCATGACATGCAGTGTCTTATAGCGCGTTTAAAGGTAAGCTATGAAAGTGATCCCAGGCGCTGGACAAAGATTGCCTCGAAAATCAGAGGGGTTTCTGAAGAAACGACTACAGGTGTTCACAGACTTTACCATCTTGCGAAAAGCGGTGAGCTTCTTTTTCCTGCTTTTAATGTAAACGATTCAGTCACAAAATCAAAATTTGACAATCTCTACGGATGTCAGGAATCTCTGGCCGATGGAATAAAACGCGCTACAGATATTATGCTTGGAGGTAAAGTCGTTGTGGTCTGCGGGTATGGTGATGTAGGCAAGGGATGTGCAAAGTCAATGAGTGGCTACGGAGCACGTGTTCTTATTACTGAGATTGATCCCATCTGTGCGCTTCAGGCTTCAATGGAAGGGTATGAAGTTTTAACAATGGAGGCTGCTGCGCCGATTGGCGATATTTTTGTTACAGCTACAGGATGTTATCATGTGATTACAGGCGAGCATATGGAAAAGATGAAAAACGAGGCAATCGTATGCAACATAGGTCATTTTGATAATGAAATTCAGATGGCCCATCTGGATGATAATCCAGATTGTAAAAAGGAGCAGATTAAACCACAGGTTGACAAGTGGACTCTTAAATCAGGCCGTTCCATTATTGTCCTTGCTGAAGGAAGACTGGTAAACCTCGGCTGTGCAACAGGGCATCCCAGTTTTGTTATGAGTAATAGTTTTACTAACCAATGCCTTGCGCAGATTGAGCTTGCATCAAAGCAATACGAATGCCAGGTTTATACTCTTCCTAAAAAATTAGACGAGGAAGTTGCCCGGCTTCATCTGGACAGATTAGGCGTAAAACTAAGCAAACTCAACCAGTTCCAGGCCGATTACCTTGGAGTGCCGATTGACGGGCCATTTAAATCTGATATTTACAGATATTAGCGCAAATATTTTATAATTATTATTGACAACCATGAAGAATACGAAGGTTTTTTAATCTTCGCTTGCTTCGTGTTCTTCGTGGTAAAACATCTAAAAAAAACTTTTTGCAAAGTTTTATTATTATCTTTTACCTCCTGTGTTAAAGTCTGCGTTTATCCTTTAAAATGTGATTTGATATAACTATTCTCTGTATCTCTGAAGTGCCCTCGTAAATAGTAAAAACGCGAGCGTCTCTGTAAAATCTTTCCACAGGATATTCTTTAATAAAGCCATATCCTCCATGAATCTGGAGAGCCTTTGCAGTAACCCTGTTTACCATTTCAGAGGCAAAAAGTTTTGCCATGGAAGCCTGAGCTGTATAATTTATTCCACTGTCCTTCATTGATGCAGCAGAAAACATAAGTTGTTTTGCGGCTTCTATCTCTGTGGCCATATCTGCAATTATCCAGCGAATTCCCTGAAATTTGGAAATAGGCCGGCCAAACTGTTCTCTTTCTTTGGCATATTGTACAGCCGCATCCATGGCTGCCCGGGCAAGGCCAACAGACTGCGCGGCTATTCCTATACGGCCACTGTCAAGGCCTGTCATTGCGAGTTTGAAACCATCTTCTTCATTCCCAAGGATATTTTCGGCCGGCACCCGGCAGTTTTCAAATATCAGATCAGTTGTGTCTGAAGCGCGCAGCCCCATTTTGTTTTCAGTGTTTCCCACAACAAAACCGGGAGTATCTTTTTCTATTAGAAATGCGCTTATGCCTTTATGACGTTTGTTTTCATCAGTGATTGCCGTAACAATAACCACGCTGGAACTTTTGCCGGAAGTAACAAACCGTTTTGTGCCGTTTAAAATATAGCTGTCGCCGTCGCGTACAGCCTTTGTAGTCTGGTTTACAGGGTCGGAACCTGCATTTGGTTCGGTAAGAGCAAAAGCACCTATTATTTTTCCGGCTGCAAGTGGTTTTAAAAATCTCTCTTTCTGATCTTCAGTTCCGAATTTATATATACTTTCGCATACAATAGAGTTTTGCACAGACATGACAACGGCTGTTGAGGCGCATGAATATGCTATTTCTGAAAGGGCCAGTACATAGGAAATGGTATCTGTACCCGCACCATTATGCTCAGGCGGTATCATCATTCCCATGAGCCCCAGCTCGCCCATCTGTTTAAGGTTGTCAGCCGGAAATTCTTTGGTGCTGTCACGTTTCATGGCAGTTGGGCCTACAACATTTCTTGAAAAGTCTTTGACCATGTCCTGTATCATGATCTGATCTTCTGTAAGTTGAAAAGACATCGGCAAATCTCCTATTATTTATATAATGAGACCTTTGCAAAACCTCCCCTTTTGTTCAATTACTGCGTCAGGCTCAAATTTTAAGCCTCGAAATACTCTATGTATTCCTACGTTTAAAATTTTTTGCCTTCCTTGAACTCGAGCAAAATTGAACATTTTTCAAAGGTCTCATGACGCAACTTTTACAAAAAGTTTTGAATTTGAATGAACCAGATTATTTTGGCAGATCTTACGGCCCGTAGATAATGACTAAAAGCTCGGCTGTTTTTTTGCCTGTATTTTTTAACTGGTGTTTTATGCCTGAGTTAAAATGAAGCGAGTCATCCTTTTTCAGGGTGTTTATATGATCGCCTACTTTTACCTCAATTTTTCCTGACAGCACATAAACAAATTCTTCACCTTCATGCTGATAACCAACACCTTTGTGATCCTGCATTGGTTCCACGCTAACTTTAAAAGCTTTCAGATGCTTATTTTCCGTGCCTGGCGTCAAGATTTTATACGCATAATTATCTGTTCTTTTGGTATATGCTTTAATGCGCTGTTTCAGGTTTGATTTTTCTTCCTTTAAAAGAAGTCCGGAATCTATTTCAAGTGTCCTTGCGATCTGCAGAAGTGTGCCAACAGGCGGGATTGCCTTGCCTGTCTCCAGTTTTTTAAGATAATCAATAGAAAAACCGGTTTCATTGGCAACATAGTCTAAAGAGACCTTTTTCTTTGTCCTGATCTGCTTTATTTTTTTTCCTATCGGAACAATTGTATCTGCCTTTTTTTTTGGCATAATACCTCCTTATTTATAGTTATAGAAACCTTTGCCAGTTTTTCTGCCAAGCCAGCCGTTTTCTACATACTGAACAAGCAGGGGGCATGGACGATACTTTGAATCCTTGAATCCATTATATATTGTTTCCATTATTGCAAGGCAGGTATCCAGCCCGATAAGATCTGCCAGAGCCAGAGGCCCCATGGGATGATTCATGCCGAGTTTCATCACAGTATCAATATCCTCTTTTGTTCCTACACTGTGATAAAGACAAAACACAGCCTCGTTGATCATGGGCATGAGTATCCGGTTTGCAATAAAACCAGGATAATCATTAGATAGTGCCGGTGTTTTGCCAAATTTTTCTGCAAGGTTCCATGTTGTTGTAAATGTGTTATCAGAAGTTGCCAGGCCTCTTATTATTTCGACCAGCTTCATAACAGGGACCGGATTCATAAAATGCATGCCGATTATTTTATCCTGACGTTTTGTATGCGAAGCTATTCTTCCTATGGGTATGGAAGACGTGTTTGTCGCAAGGATGACTTCAGGACGGCATATATTGTCAAGATTCTGAAAAATAGAAAATTTTACAGGTTCATTTTCAGTCGCGGCCTCTACAACAAAGTCCGCATTCATCATATCATTCAGTTCAGTACTTGCACTGATGCGGCCTATTACTGCATCCTTTTCCTCTACGGTTATTCTCTGTTTATCAACATTGCGTTTTAAAACTTTTGCGATGAAATCCATGCCTTTCTTAACAAATCCAGACTTAACATCATTCAGAATAACATTGAGGCCTTTTTCTGCAGCAACCTGAGCAATGCCGCTTCCCATTTGACCTGCGCCTATAACCCCTATAGTTTTAATATCCATGGTCAGCTCCTTTATATTTAAACCGTTAACGGTTTTTACCTTTTTACAATCATTGAAACTGCTTCTCCTCCACCAAGGCAAAGAGAGGCAAGGCCGGTTTTTTTGTCCTGCTTTATCATCTCATATAAAAGCGTAACAAGCACTCTGCATCCACTGGCTCCTATGGGATGGCCAAGAGCAACGCTTCCGCCGTTAACATTAACCTTTTCAGGATCAAGTCCCAGTTCATTCAATATTGCCACTGTCGAGCCGCTGAAAGCTTCGTTGACCTCGTAAAGATCAACATCATTTTTATCAATACCCTGTTTTTTAAGGCACTTCGGTATAGCCCATATCGGAGCTACAAGAACATATTTCATGTCAAGGCCAAATGATGCCTGAGCTCCTATGGTTGCAATTATTTTACATCCAAGTTCTTTTGCCTTTTGTTTTGACATTACAACAACAGCCGCAGCGCCATCGCTTATTGTCGAAGAATTGCCGGCAGTGCCCACACCCTCTTTTTTAAATGCGCTTCTCATTTTTGCCAGCAGTTCATAAGTAGTTTCCCTGGGGCATTCATCCTGACTGAAGATCACTGGATCTCCTTTTCGCTGAGGAATTTCCACAGGCACTATTTCATCCTTGAAACGTCCGTTTTTTATTGCAACAAGTGCTTTGCGATAAGATTCTGCAGCATATCTGTCCTGATCTTCACGGCTTACGTTGTATTTTTGTGAACAAAGCTCATTTGAAATGCCCATATGAAAGTCATTTACAACATCCCACAAACCATCATGAACCATATGATCCTGAATTATCCCCGGCCCCATACGGTAACCGCTGCGGGCTTTTTCCAGATAATACGGGGCATAGCTCATGTTTTCCATTCCTCCTGCAACTATAACATCCGCATCACCTGTCTGGATAGCCTGCGCTGCAAGCATTACTGATTTTAACGCTGAACCGCAAACCTTGTTAACGCTAAGGCATTCAACGTCCCATGGCATTCCTGCCATAACCGCAGCCTGTCTTGCTGGATTCTGGCCATAACCGCACGGAAGAACAATTCCCATTATTACTTCATTTACATCCTGCTTTTTAATTCCTGCCCTGTTGACTGCCTCTTCAATTACTATGCCGCCAAGTTTTGTTGCCTTGATGTTTTTCAATGTGCCATTGAAACTTCCTAATGGTGTTCGCACAGCGCTTACAATAACCGCTTCATTCATAGGTTTACTCCTTTATTTATTAT
>CAYYMU010000091.1:0-8068 GCA_964472445.1 uncultured Desulfobacteraceae bacterium | reverse complement strand
AGCTTCTCGCCAGAGGCGAGCAAGAATTGACTACAACTAATCGGGAGATGATCCCCCTTTAAAAATACGAGAAAGCGGTCAGGCTGGACAGACAGCTGGAGACTGTATCAAAGGCATAAAGATTTGTTACATTGACAATCTAACTGTGTCTATAGTAAAAAATTTCGGGTTACAAAATCTACGCCTTATCATCTTTTTGTAAAGGCTTTATACAAAAACATTTTTTCTGTTATGAAATAAATCGGCTTATTGCAATGCTTATTAAAATAGATCCTAAAAATCCACAGCCGCGTCTTATCACAAAGACTGTTGAAATGTTGAAAAAAGGCGGAATAATAGCCTATCCAACAGACACTTTTTACGGAATAGGCTGTGATATTATGAACAAAAAGGCTATTGAAAAAATTTATCAGCTAAAGCAGCGCAATAAAAGCAAACCTTTTAGTTTTATATGTTCTGATCTTAAAAATATCAGCCATTATGCCAAAATTTCAAATTATGCATATAAAACCATGAAACGTCTTTTGCCCGGGCCCTATACTTTTATTCTGGAAGGGTCAAAACTTGTGCCCAAAATTATGTTAACCAAGCGTAAAACAGCAGGCATACGTGTACCTGACAATCAGATTTGCCTGGCGCTTGTGGAAGAGATGGGAAATCCAATTATCACAACAAGCGCAACAATGCCGGACGGAAGCATTATTCATGATCCATCTCTTATACACGATTATTTTCATTCAAGGATTGATATTGTGATCGATGGTCAAATTCCTGTTGCAGGAGAGCCGTCAAGCGTAATTTCCCTTATAGATGACATGCCTGAGGTTATTCGCGAAGGTATTGGTGACGTGAATATTTTTATGTAATTTTTCTTTTTTATACAATCAGGTTTGTGGCTAAAATCAAAAAATTCTACGCAGATATTCTTCTTTCCCAGGGCGGAATTAAGGCCTCATAATAGTAACGGTTTTTGAAGGATCGGATAAAAGCAACAGGTTTTGTTTGTTGATTTTGACACCAAGTCCAGGGCCCTCCAGTGGTCCTGCTTCACCGCCGAGTCCAAAGGAAACGTCTTCACAAGTAATGTTTTTTTTTAACAAAAACTTGTCATAGGAGCCGTCATAATGTACGGCATCGCCGCATAGAAGTGATAAAATTCTACCTGCAGCAGAAAGGATGCCCGACTCGCCCAGGTGACAACCGATCTGGAAAGGTGTTTTATTTAAACGCAAATAGTCAATTATTTTAATAGAATTTCTAAATCCGCCACATTTTGATAATCTTACATTTATCATCTTATAAAAACCCTCTTTATAAAGCCTTTTTACGTCCTGCAGAGAGCATGCAGACTCATCAGCCATTAAAATCATACCATAGGTTTGCGCTAATTTAGCATAATCAGCGATGTTCGGATCATCCGGCATCATAGGTTGTTCAATAACGCTGACATTGTGTTCCTTCATGAGCTGCAGATGTTTTAAGGCAGACTCGCTATCTCCTGCTCCATTGATATCTACCCTCAGATCATAACTGCCTGTAAACATGTGGCTTACTGTATCAAAAATTCCTTTGTTCTGGTCAAAATCTTTGCCTATCTTAATACGAAGTTTATTGGTTTTGATTTTCATTTTCCTGATCAATCCACAGATTTCCGTGATTCTTTCTTTATTATCCATAGGAATTAATGCTCCATAATAGATTTTGTCTGTTCGGAAATCCTTTGGAAAATAGTCTATGATATATTTATTCTGATTCGTGGCTAAAGCATCCAAAAGAGCGGTTTCAATTGCGCATAATGCACAGTGATATGCCTTGTCACAGGGAAGGCTGTCAACAAACTCCCATATCTGAGAAACATCGTGTAATTCCCACGGGAAATTATTCTGTTTGATAAAACCTTTTATAGTCCTGGTAACGCTTTCTTGTGATTCCCCTGTTACGTACGGTCGTGGGGCGCTTTCTCCATAACCTTTAATTTCCCCATGTTTGGCTATAACTTCAGCGACGATATTTTTTGCTGATGATCTTTTTCTTAAAGAATGGGTGAAATCACCTGTAAAGGGCAGTAATACCTGATAAATATTTACCTTGTCTATTTGCATGGATTAATCTTTATCCGATGATACCGGGACATGGCCAGCAGAAGTATTGGGAAAAGACAAGATAAATACAGTGCCTTCGTTTATTTTGCTTTTTACTTCAATACTTCCGCCATGATCCTTCATGTTTTTATAAGCAATAAACAAGCCCAAGCCTGTTCCATTGTGAATACTGCTTTTATGCCTCGTTGTAAAATATGGATCAAAGATCTTCTCAATTGCATTTTGAGGTATTCCAGAGCCATTGTCTTTTATTTCTATCTGTATAATCTCAAGTTTTTCATCTTTTACAATTTTCTTTGTTTTTAATTCTATTTTTCCTTTATCAGGAGTAAAGTCTATTGCATTTGAAAGCAAATTTAAAACAACCTGTTTCATTTTTTCAGAATCTATCCATACCTGCCCTATATCAGTATCGTAATCGCGTATAATAGTTATGTGTTTTGCATTGCTCTGAGGCGAAGTAAGAAGAACCATTTTATCTATTAATTTATTTAAGTCGGTTAACTCAAAATTTGATTCCTTTGTTTTAACCAGATCCATAAGCTCATTAATAAGATTATTTACTCTTGCAGTCTCCTCCATGGCAATTTCATAAAATTCATTTCTGAATTCTTCATCATCATATTTCTGGGGCAGCATCTGGATGAATGCTCCTATGGCAGTCATTGGATTTTTAATCTCATGAGCCAGCCTTGCAGCCATATTGCCAAGATAGGAAAGCTTTTCAGCTCTACTCAAAAGGGCCTGAGATTTTTTAAGCTCCTCCATCTGCTCGCTTAATTTATTGTAGAGCCTTGCGTTTTCTATGGCAATAGCTATCTGGGGCGCAAAAATTTCCAGAGTTTCTCTTGTTTTCTTTGGAACCCCATTTCCATCCACAGCATCTGTTGCAATTATTCCAATCACTCTGGATCTTGTTATAAGGGGAACAACAAACGCTGATGTGGGATCAACTCGCTGTAAAACAATGTTTTCTTTTCTCAGGGTCGAATTTTTTATATCTGGAACATATTCGGGCAATCCTGTTCTTGCGACCCTCGCCATTATGTTGCTCAAACGATCCAGAGCAACTGTATAATTTTTGATCTCGTCCGGAACTTCACCATCAAAACCCACTCCATGCATATATTGAAGGCACTTTTTCTTTTTATCTACAATCATGATTATAGCACGGTTTATTTGACATACACTTGATAAAATATTCATGATAACGGTCAAAAGCCTCTCTAAATTCAGTATAGAAAGAATAGCTTTTCCTGTGTCCTGTATAGCCACAATCTGTTTAATTTTTTTATTTAGCTCAACATTTAGCAGGGTTACCTCTTCATATTTTTTTTCAATAAGCTCCTTGTCCTTCTCCTGTTCAGTAATGATATCCTTCAGCATTCCTCTGGACATAAAAAATCTGGAAAGATACTCACGAACTCTGTTTTGAAATCGCCATCTTATATGATATTCACAATATGGAGCGCCGTCAAAATAGCAGCATTCCTCTTTTAATGTATAAGGTTTTCCTGACCAGATAGTTGGAAGAAATGTATAAATACCTTGATTGAAAAGGCATAAAACCTTAGAAGATTTCATTGCAGGGTTCCAGTGGAGACGAACTACGGCTTCATTTCCCGACAACTTCACGGCTTCCACCTTTTTATTCCTGTTAAATTTATAATTGATCGCCTGGACGTGTTTGAAACTCTTTTTTGAAGACCAGAATGCTTTGACAAACACCTTTTGTATATAACCAAGAGATGAATTCTCAATAGAATATTTTGCAATCTTATAAGCAACCCTTTCGTCATGCAGAATCGATCCTGCTCTTTTGAATAATTCAGAAATTACAGAGCTTGAAATCCAGTTATTCGGATCCTGCAAAAAACTTTCAGGGTTGGGAAGAGAGTCTATTTCAGGATCAAGATCATGTAACAGCTCGGAGCAATCGCCATTGTTATAAGCCTTTATATAATTTATAACGACCCTGGAATTTATACAGTTTACTTCCTTTTCCATTCAACATGCCTTATTGTGTTTGCATCAAATACTTATCTTATTCTATGCAGCCTTGCTAAAAGATGGTCTGAACTGTGGGGTATATGATGGTTTTTCTTTCACTGTGCAGGATAAGGGCAACCGCTCCATAGCCGGATATTTTTTCCACTGATACCATCCTTCCGGGTGGTTGTAAATGTATTGCTCTAAATATTTTAACACTATTTCTCCTGTAGATGCACTTTTTAAATATTTAAGCTGTTCTTTTATTTCTGCAATCGAAGCTGAAATGAATTGATATCTATGATTATGATTTCTATGCATAACACCAAATACTATAGAAGCGCCGACCCTTTTTGAAATAATATTTATTGTTCTGTCCAGGTTTATTTCTTTGCCCAAAAAGGATATTCTGTTTTTAGGAGAGGGCCTCCATTCATCTATTTCATCACACTGAGTAATTACCACACGATTTTCTCTCAGGTTGTCAAAAACGGCCTTTATAACATTAGGTGTATTATTGGCATCGATAACCTTTGTTAAAAAGTTGCTGGCCTGTTCAACGCATGCATCACGCATATTGCTTGAAGAAAATCTTGCCACTATAGTTACAGGACATGTTTTATCTCCGAGAAAAGCCGGAATCAGCTCAATTCCTCCAACATGGCCTGTGATTAACAAAACGCCCCTGCCTCTGGAAAGCCCTTTTTTTATGGCTGTCAGGCCTGTACTTTCCATGTGTGTTCTCACAAAAGTTCTGAGCGTTTCAGGAGATGCATATGCGTTAAAAAATTTTTCATAATAGTGAGCTGCTATTCCTCGAAAAACACCCCTGCTAATCGACCTTATGTCAGATCTACTTTTTTGGCCGGCAAATACCTCCTTAACAGAGCTTCTTATTTTCCGCTTTTCTTTTCTCTTTAAAAAAAAATATAATTTTCCTAAGGATGTTACATAAAAATAGGTTATTTTCCACCCAAGTTTTTTACACATAAAAGTATTAAATCTTGACTGCAGAAAAGAACTAAGGTTTATCTTTTTCATAATTGCCTCCTGAAAATTAATGTTTATACCTGTAAACAGCATAAATCTTATCAGGTTTTTTCTGAATCAAGATGCATGCCAGGGCAAATTCTCAATATTGCCTGATCAAAACAAGAATGATTGTTTCTATCCAGACGGAGTCCATCTTTTTGTCCAGCCGTGCCTTATAAGTATTTAGTATTAGTTTTATGCAAAAAATTATATATTTTCGTATAAAAACAGATATAACAAAAAAATAATCATATGCACAAATAATCAGGCTTAAATGCACATAAATATGTGCATTTAAGCCTGACATTTATTTGACGAGCACAAATGTTTGTGATGATATGCTATTATGAATAAAAGTAACAGGAATAGAGAAAAACCAAATGTCTTAGTGGCAGATGATGAGCCGAACATTTTGCGGGCCATGTCTTTAATCCTTAAATCAGAGTTTGATGTTACTCTGGTAGAAAGCGGTGACAGGGCAATTAAAAAAATTCAGCAGGGCATGGATTTTGACGTAATTTCACTGGATTTGCAAATGCATGGAATGTCAGGCATTGAAACTCTTAAAGCTGTAAAACAATTAAGCCCTTCTACAGAAGTATTGATCATTACAGCACATTCAGATGTTGAATCAGTAAAAGCAGCTCTGAAGCTTGGGGCCTATGATTATATTGACAAGCCATTCAGCAACGCAGAATTACTTGAATCTGTTCATAAGGGCGTTAAACGCAGAAAAAATGCAATAGGAGCAAAAAAAACCAGAGATCAGTTAGACTTTACTAAAGCACAATTAATACAATCGGAAAAATTTTCCGCTATTGGGCAGATGCTGTCAGGAGTTGCTCATGAATTAAATAATCCTTTAGCCTCTATAATGGGTTTGTCAGAGCTTCTTCTCATGAAGGAATTCTCACCCGATAAGACCCGGCAATATATGGAGAATATAAATAAAAATTCTCTGCTTTGCAAAAATATCGTACAAAAACTGCTTACATTTTCCAGAAAACAGGAATCAAAGCATAAATACATACAAATCAATCAGGTTATCAAAAGCACACTTGACCTTAAACAACATGATTTTAAAATAGACTGCATTCATGTAGTCAAACAATTAGATGACAATCTGCCCGGCACAATGGCTGACTTCTATGAACTTCAGCAGGTATTTCTAAATATTATAAACAATGCAAATCAGGCAATAAAAATTCATGCCAAAACAGGAAAGCTGACAATTAACAGCTCGTTTGATAAAAAGTTCATAAACATAAAATTTCTTGATACTGGACCTGGCATCCCTAAAGAAAATCTCCAGAAAATTTTTGAGCCCCTCTTTACTACAAAAGAAAGGGGCAAGGGTACAGGTCTTGGTTTAAGTATCTGTTATGAAATAATAAAAAAACATCAGGGCAACATATTTGTGGCCAGTGATTATGGGAAAGGCTCATGCTTTGTGATAAAGCTTCCTGTTGTTGCCCAGCCGGCAACTGCCTGATGCTCTTATGTCAATACCGATATTTCATAAGTAAACCTTGTGGTGATATACTATGAATAATAAGAATACAATTCTTGTTGTTGATGATGAGCGTGGAGTCCGCCAGTCGTTTAATATGGTACTGAAAAATAAATATCATGTCCTCCTTGCTGGAACCGGTGAAAAAGCCGTTGATATCCTGCAGAAAAATTCTATTGACTTGATTTTGCTTGACATACTTCTTCCCGATATTGACGGTATTGATCTTCTTAAAAAATTTAAAAAAACTGAACCAAACACTGAAATAATTATGATAACAGCCGTCAATGATCTCCGGACAGCCGTAAAAGCGATTAAATTAGGGGCTTATGAGTATATAATTAAACCTTTTATGGTCGATGAGGTATTAACATTAATACGCAGAGCTTTAGAAAAACGTCACCTTGTTAAGCAGGTTGTTTATCTTAAAAATGAACTGGAAAGATATCTTCCTTTTGAAAAAATGGTGGGCAAAGATGAAAAGATGAAAAAAGTTTTTGAGTTAATATCGGTTGTCTCGCAAAGCCACGGCACCGTACTTATTCAGGGTGAAAGCGGAACAGGCAAGGAGCTTGTTGCCAGAGCTGTGCATAACCTTAGCCCAAGAAAAAATCAGCCCTTTGTTGTTATAAACTGTGCTGCCATACCTGCGACCCTGATGGAAAGTGAGCTTTTTGGCCATGATAAAGGCGCATTTACAGGAGCTGAAAGCATACGCATGGGAAAAATGGAAATAGCAGATAAAGGCACAGTTTTTTTCGATGACATTGATTCTCTGGATATTAATATGCAGGCCAAACTTCTCAGAATTATCCAGGAAAAAGAATTCCAGCGATTAGGCGAAACAAAAACAATGAAAGCTGATGTAAGATTTGTAGCAGCTTCGAATAAAGATCTTGACGATTTGATATTGCGTGAAGAATTTCGAGAAGATCTTTTTTACAGGCTGAACGTTTTCCCAATAAAACTTCCGCCTTTAAGAGAAAGAAAAGAAGATATTCCTTTGCTTTTAAACCATTTTTTTAAATTATATGCCAAAAAGTCCGGCAAACCTCAAAAAATGATTACAGAAAATGCTTTAAAGATTTTAATAGAATATGATTGGCCTGGAAATATCAGAGAGATGCAAAACCTGGTAGAAAGGTTGTGCACAATAAAACAAGATCCGGTTGTTCAGCTTAAGGATCTTACAGCTCTTACTATAAGCAAGAAAAGTGTAATAAACAATTCTCTTAAAGAAGCAGTAAATTCCTTTGAAAAACAATATATAGCCGAAACACTTGATCTGGTTAAAGGAAATAGAAAAAAGGCATCTGAAAAATTAGGCATACATCGCAACACACTGCTTGCAAAAATTCATGAATATGGTCTGAATGCGGTACGAGACTAGGAGGCTGTCCGAGAATGGCTATTTCCCGCAATCTCTGCGTCAGGC
>CAYYMU010000090.1:0-8097 GCA_964472445.1 uncultured Desulfobacteraceae bacterium | reverse complement strand
GCTAATTTTTTTTAAATAAAACTTGACTACAATAAACCAGGCGCAAAGGCGCTAAATGGGAAAAACCTGTAATCTGTATATCAGTGCCTAAAATGCCTAAAGTATATTAAAGTGCCTAAAGTTAAGGAGTCGCTTCGCTCCGGTTTCCTAATTTCTAATTATTTCAACACGAAGAAGACAGAGAACACAGAAGAAATGTCTCACGCCCGTCCGCCTCGCAAGCGAAGCGTTGCGGGCAGGCAAAGGCGCAAAGGCGCTAAATCTAAAAGACCAAAAGGAACGTCGAACATCGAACTTCCAACGTCGAATTATGGTACGCCTTCGGCGTTTCAATTTTATTAAAAAATGAGCAAAGCGATATCCACATTCGCTGTACCTTAGTGCCTAAAATGCCTAAAGTATATTAAAGTGCCTAAAGTTAAGGAGTCGCTTCGCTCCGGTTTCCTAATTTCTAATTTCCAGTTTTTAATCCCAGATCCCAGATCCTCGACACCTTTAATTTATATCTATCCCTTTGCGTTTTTTACGGCTCTGCTGTTCAAACAAGTTCAAGGTTCTCAGCTTTTCCAGTTTATAATTTCTAATCCCTGACACCTATATCCCTAATCCCTGACACATAATCCCTGACACCTGCCACCTGAATTCTGACAAAATATAATATAAAATTATTAAATATATTCTTGACTAAATAAAGGATATCTATTAGAAAGGCTTTTAACAAATAAATGAGATTCATTAAATTATGGGGATACAAGAAAGAAAAGAACGTGAGAGAGGAAGAAGACGCCAGCAGATTATGATAGCTGCGAAAAGGGTGTTTTGTGAAAAGGGCTTTACCAAAGTAACGATGGAGGATATTGCCAGAGAATCCGAACTAAGCCCGGGTACTCTTTATCTTTATTTTAAAAATAAAAATGAGCTTTGTGCATCCCTTTCTCTGAGGATACTTCAATATCTGGATATCAGTCTCAGACATGTAAGCTCTGAAAAAGATTTAAATACGCAGGAAAAATTAAAAGCATTAAAAAATGCCATAATTAATGTTTATGAATTTGACCCTCTGATCCTTATAAATATGTTTCACCTCCAGTCAAGCGAAATCCTTAATAGTTTATCCCCCCAGCTCCTTGCAGACATAAAAGAACTGTTTAAAAGCTCTATTGGAGCCATGGCAGATATATTTGAGCAAGGGATCAGAGAGGGTATAATTATTAATAAAAAACCCAAAGCTCTTGCTGATCTGCTGTGGGCTTCTTTTTCCGGTATTGTTTTATGGGGAGAAAGCAAGAGGATAATAGACAATAACAAAAATTATCTAAAGCAGGCGTTTGAAATAGAATTTGATATATTTTTTCGTGGAATTAAAAAGAAGAATTAGGACATCAATATTGATGGAATAAAAGTATATTAATAGAGAGCTTTGAATTTGTTCGTTTTTTTCAGCAACCCTTGATTTCCTTCAAGGGTTGCTTGGTTAAAAATAAAAAAGTTTTAAGGAGGTTAAAAAGTCATGGCAATCAATGAAGTAGTAACAACATCAGAAGCACAAATCGCTGTTCACTGGAAGGAAGAAGAATATGTTTATCCTTCTAAAAGATTTATTGAACAGGCTAATATGAAAGATGAAACAATTTACGAACGTTTCAGCCTTGATAATTTTCCTGAATGTTTCACTGAGTATGCTGACCTTTTACACTGGCATAAAAAATGGAACACAATTCTGGATACAAGCGATGCCCCGTGCTGGAAATGGTTTACAGGCGGGAAAATAAACGCATGTTACAACTGTGTTGACAGACATCTTGAGAAAAATAAAAACAAGACTGCAATACATTTTGTTCCAGAACCTGAAGATGAAACTATAAATCATATTACATATCAGGAACTATATAACCGTGTAAATGAACTTGCAGCCTTTCTTCAGGATTTTGCAGGTTTAAAGGCAGGGGATATGGTAACAATTCATTTGCCAATGACTGCTGATCTCCCTGTAACCATGCTTGCCTGTGCCCGACTGGGTGTTGTTCATTGCGAAGTGTTTGGTGGCTTCAGCGGAAGAGCGTGTGCTGACAGGATAGTGGATTCAAAAAGCAAAGTGCTTATCACAATTGACGGCTATTATAGAAGCGGAAGATTAATTGATCACAAGCAAAATGCCGATATCGCCGTTGATCTGGCAGAAAAGGACGGACATAATGTTGATAAGGTACTGGTATGGCAACGTTATCCAGGCAAAACCTCAAGTCCTACTCCAATGGTAGATGGCCGCGATTATTTTATTAACGACCTGCTGAAAGATTATAAAAGAAAAAAAGTAGATCCTGTTCCAATGCGTGCCGAAGATCCTCTTTTTCTCATGTATACCAGCGGCACAACAGGAAAGCCCAAAGGATGCCAGCACAGCACAGGAGGCTATCTTGCCTATGTGACAGGTACGTCAAAATATATTGAGGATATTCATCCGGAAGATGTTTACTGGTGTATGGCTGATATTGGATGGATTACCGGCCATTCATACATAGTTTATGGTCCTTTGTCTCTCTGCGCTTCTACTGTAATTTACGAGGGCGTTCCTACTTATCCTGACGCGGGCCGGGCATGGAGAATAGCAGAAGAACTTGATGTAAATATTTTTCATACAGCGCCTACTGTTGTAAGGGCGTTAAGAAAAATAGATCCTGATTTGCCCAAAAAATATAATTATCATTTCAAACACATGACAACTGTTGGAGAGCCAATTGAACCTGAGGTCTGGCGATGGTATCAACAGGAAGTTGGAAAAGGTGAGGCAGTAATAGTTGATACATGGTGGCAGACAGAGACCGGAGGATTTCTCTGCAGCACAGTGCCGGCAATAAAACCAATGAAGCCAGGAAGCGCAGGGCCTGGAGTGCCTGGTATTCATCCGATTATTTATGATGAACTTGGAACTGAAATAAAGGCCGGAGAGGGCAGGGCAGGAAATATCTGCATAAGAAATCCATGGCCTGGAGCATTCCAGACTATATGGGGCGACAGGGATCGCTATGTTTCAAATTACTATGCAAGATACTGCAAAGATAAAAACAGCAAAGACTGGCGAGACTGGCCTTATCTTACAGGCGATGCTGCAATGGAATCTGAAGACGGATACTATCGTATTCTTGGCAGAATTGATGATGTAATCAATGTCTCCGGCCACAGGCTGGGAACCAAGGAAATTGAGTCAGCTTCTCTTGACGTAATGGAGGTGGCCGAGGCAGCGGTTGTTCCTGTTTCCGATCCCATAAAAGGAGTTGTTCCTGATCTTTATATTTCCTTAAAGCCCGGATATGATCCTACAGAGGAACTGGCAGCTAAGATTTCAGCCAGTATCTGCGATACAATCGGCAAGATTGCAAGGCCGAGAAGAGTCTGGCTTGTGTCTGACATGCCCAAAACACGTTCCGGCAAAATCATGCGCAGAGTTCTCGGCGCGATTTCAAATAAAAAAGATGTGGGTGATGTGTCTACACTCGCGAACCCTGATATTGTTGAAGAAATAAGGAAGAAAGTAGAGGAATAATTTATAGATATGGAATGTCTATGAATTAAATAATTCAGGTTAAATAAGCTGGAGGTAAAATGAGCGGAACCACATGGGTTTATATAATGCTGGGGATTTATATAGTATACTGTTTCTACTGGGGGTTGAGAGGTTATTTTACAGAAAAAACAGCCTCAGGATATGCCATCGCCGGCAGGTCAATTCCATTTTTCGCTTTTTTACTTGCAGCTACAGCAGCATCATTCAGCGGATGGACATTTATCGGCCATCCTGGATTAATCTGGCGAGATGGTCTTGCATATGCCTTTGCCTCGTTTTATGTTATTACCATACCGATTACAGGGACATTTTTTGCCAAAAGAACGTGGTTCTTGGGTAAAAGATACGGGTTTATTACTCCGGGCGATATGTATGCATATTATTATGACAGTGAGATAATACGCTTTCTGGTCGTTACTACAGCGGTTTTGTATGCTGTGTTTTATTCTGCTGTCCAGTTAATGGCAGCAGGCGCTCTTTTTCATGTCATAACCGGCGTACCTTTTACTTTTGGCGCTATTTTTCTTGCTTTTATAGTCTGGTTTTATGTTTGTACAGGCGGCCTTAAAGCAAGCACATGGGTTGGAGTAATACAGTTTGTTCTTCTTGTATCCGGTATAGTAATTTTAGGATCATACGTGCTTTTACATTTTGGCGGATGGAGCAATTTTTCTACCAGCGTTGCAACGCTTGAAGACAAGTATCTCGAAGTTCCAAAGATAATGAACTTTGGATTAGGAGGAGGATGGACAGCCGTGATGATTCTGACCTACATGTTTGCTCTAATGGGCATACAATCATCTCCTGCCTTTACAATGTGGACGTTTGGAATGAAATCTCCGAAGCCACTTGCATGGCAGCAGGCTTTTATGTCCACATTTATAGTCGGGTTTGCGCTTTTTTTCTTTACTGCTTTCCAGGGCCTGGGAGGAAGAATACTTCAGGCTTCAGGTGTTGCGGCTTTTGCCAATTTGACTGATTCGGCTCTTGTGCCTGTTCTCATGCAGAATTTTCTTCCACCGGTTATGCTTGGAATAGTTTTTGTTGGAGCTATAGCTGCCATACATTCCACAGCAGCGCCATATATAGGTACTGGAGGCTCTATACTTTTACGCGACATTTACTGGAGATATGTCAGAAAGCAGAAGGCAAGCCATTCAGAACAGATATGGGTCAACAGGATTATGGCCACCCTTCTCACAGCTGCTGCTTTGATAGTAGGTCTTACTTCAACGGCCGCCCTGGTAATTTTAGGCGCTCTGGCAACAGCTTTTGGATTTGTAATGTACATTCTTCTTCTCGGTGTGATATGGGGTTTTAGATTTCCTGTTGTAGGCGCAACATTAGGCGTTCTTTCAGGCATGATATCAGTTTTTGTTACCTATAAAATTTATCCTAATCCCCTTTCCATGCATTGCGCATTCTGGGGGGTATTTGTCGGTCTTGGAGTTGCATATTTGTGCAGAGGCGTTGGGATTAAAGATAAAAAGAAAGTCTCTGACAGGCAAACTGAAATTCGCACCTGGCTTGATAGTGTTGATTCTCCAAGCAAATCCGGCAGAAAATGGCGCAAGGCTATGAAAATTGCAGTGCCTTTATGGTATTTTTTTGCAATAGGACCTGCCTGTATTCTTGGGAATAAGGCATTTTCATTTGCAGGATTTCCGCCTCTCTGGTCATGGCAGATATTCTGGTGGATTTTAGGAATTGTTATGATGTGGGCTCTCTGCTTTAAAGCTGAAATGTCTACTGTAAGCGACAACCAGATTGAGCGTGCCGATAAGGAAACAAACATTGTTGTAAAAGAGGTTTAATTGGAACAGGAGGCTGGTATTATGAAAAAAGAAGATATAATTATGATAGTACTTGTTTGTTTCTCAATACTCTGGACAGTAGCCTTTGGAGTCGGAGTTTTTGGATAGAAAATAAAATTTAAAGATTTAAGCCTATGCCCCAGAGAATACTTATTGTAGATGACGAACCAGGTATGGTTATGCCTCTCCGGTTCCTTATGGAGCAAAATGGTTACAGTGTTTCAACAGCTTCCAGCGGCATGGAAGCTGTTGAAAAAATTTCACAGTTTCAGCCGGATCTTATTCTGCTTGATATTATTCATCCTTGCCCTGATGGTTTTGAGATTTGCCAGATAGTACGCAAAAAATCAGAGTGGAAGAATATTAAAATTATTTTTGTGACTGCCTGTGTGCGGGACTCAGATATTGCCAAGGGCCTGGCATTTGGCGCGAATGCTTATATAACAAAACCTTTTTCAAATTCAGAAATAATAAAACAGACAAAAAAATTGCTTAAGGTTACCGATGAACCCAAAGAATAAATTCTGGTGGTTTGTATGTATTGCTTTGTCAATTACCCTCTTTGTTATTTTCAGCCTTATAGTTTTATTCTGGAATCAACTGTTACCGGAAGAAAAACTTCTTTTACTCAGTATCTTTAAAAAGAATTTTCTGTATATCTTCAGCGCAGTTTTTCTCATACTCGCAGGCATAGGATTTGCTCTGGATGGCATTTTTCATGTGCATATCTTTCCAATCAGCAAACTTATAGAAGAAACCGGCCTTATAGCCTCAGTTAATCCATCACACCGGATAAAGCTTGAAGGAAGCAAAAACATCCTGCGGCTTGTGCAGAGAATTAATGAAGTGGCAGATCGTTTTGAAAACCTTCAAAAATCTGTTAATCAAAAAGTCAATATTGCAAAAGCAAAGGCTGTTCAGGAAAAAAACATGCTGGCTGATATTATGTCTGAATTGCCGGAAGGTGTGATTGTCTGTAATGCAGTGGGACGAATTCTATTATACAGCAGAAAAGCCAAAGAATTTTTAGCTGAATCCGGCCAGTCTCTAATTGGTGACCAGGATAAATTTATAGGTCTGGGCCGTTCTATTTTTAATATTATCGATAAAAATCTTATATCCCATTCATTAGACGAAATAGCCGGTCAATTAAAATCTTCTGATCAAAGGAATGTAGCCTCATATTTTGTAGTTGCCGGTAAGTGGAATAAACTTTTGCGCGCTGAAATAGTCCCTGTTTTAAGCAAGTCGAGAAAGTTTACAGGCTTTATAGTTATTTTCAGCGATATCAGCCAGCAGATTGAAACTGACCGCAGAATCAATTCCCTGCTACAGTCATTTACAAGGAGTACCCGTTCTTCTCTTGCATGCATCAGATCGACAATTGAGGCTATAATTGAATATCCTGACATGGATATTCAACAGCTTAAGGAATTCAGAAAAATTATACATAAAGAATCCATAGTATCAGGTGATATTCTTGATACGACTTTTTCAGATTATTCAATTAATTTTAAACCACAGTGGCCACTTGTTTCAATATATGACCGCGAACTTGCAGGCCTGATTAAAAACAAAGCCGGAGAGAAACTGGACATTATCATCAACATTAAAGAATCTGATGAACAGAACTGGATTAAGGTTGACACATATTCTATTATTTTTGCCATGCTGTTTGTGCTGAATAAATTAATGGTACAGACAGGAAACAAAGAGTTTGTCTGTAAATTCGAAAAAAAAGGAGAGTTCGTAAATCTTGATTATATGTGGGATGGAAATCCTGTAGAGATTGAAAGCCTGAGAGAATGGAACAAGCATGTGCTGATTATTAAAAACCAGGAGATTTCAATGACCTTAAAAGAGGTTATATCTCATCATAATGCTGAAATATGGTCTAATCCATGCGTTAGTGCTGGTGATAACGTCCCTGAGAAATCCTATTTGCGTCTGTTGTTGCCTGTTTCTGAAACAATCGAGCATGACAGCATCAGAAATATAACTATTTTACCTGAAAGCCGTCCAGAGTTTTATGATTTTGATATGTTTAACCAGCCTGGCCAGCTCCCTGAAATGGATGATCAGCCATTGACTGAAATTACATTTGCGGTTTTTGATACTGAAACTACAGGCCTGGATCCAGCAGGAGGGGATAAAATTATTTCCATTGCATGTATCAGGATCGTAAATGGCAGGCTTTTATTAGATGAATGCTTTGAGCAGTTTGTCAATCCAGAGCGTTCTGTGCCGGTTGAGTCAATAAAAATCCATGGTATTCACCCGGAAATGCTTGAAAACCAGCCAACTATAGATAAGGTGTTGCCGCTTTTTAAAAGATTTGCAGGAGATGCGGTGTTTGTAGCTCATAATGCAGCCTTTGATATGCGTATGCTGCAGATAAACGAGTCAAAAACAGGTGTTAAATTCATAAATCCTGTACTGGATACTCTGCTGCTTTCAGCCGTTGTGCATCCAGCCCAGGAGAATTATACCCTGGAGGCTATTGCCGAACGTCTTGGAGTTAGTATTGTCGGAAGACATACAGCGCTTGGCGATGCAATTGCTACAGGTGAAATATTTATAAGATTGATTCCGCTTTTATCTAAGATGGGAATATTTACTTTGAAAGATGCAAGAAAAGCTTCTCGAAAAACATATTATTCGCGGCTTGAGTATTAGGGATCAGGGATCAGGCGTCAGGGATCAGGGATCAGGGATCAG
>CAYYMU010000089.1:0-8097 GCA_964472445.1 uncultured Desulfobacteraceae bacterium | reverse complement strand
CCAATATTTTTTAATAATCCTTTTTCCTCCAACACCTTAATGTCTCTGCTTGCTGTAGCTTTGGACACATTAGCTATTTCCTGATATTTAGAATTGGTGATGTCACCATATTTTTTAGTGTACAAAACCGCTTCAATTTGCCTCTCAGTCAGTTCCAATTTCTTCAACCCGTCTTTCGTTAACCAATTTTTAAGTATTTTACTTAAAAATCCACCTTGTTCCTCTTTCAAAACAGGTTCCAGCAAACCGGCTTCCTGACAAGACTCAATGATTTTAATCGTACCCCTTCCCCAGGAGTCAATATAGCCTCCTTTAAAACATGCATCCGCAATTAACGGACTTCTTGGTTTGGAGCGGTGTATTTTCTTCAGGTCTTCTTCTGTTATCCCATCCGGCAGGCCCCCATCGTTCCAGACACTGAAATCATCATCATACAGACGGATTTGCGTTTGAGCGCCCATGTAATTTCTATGCACCAAAGCATTGAGTATCATTTCACGAACAGCAGCAACCGGATACTCGTCTCTTTCTACCCGTTGCATACCTTCAAAGTTAATCGGATGAATGAAGAATTTAGCATTAAGCATCTCTTCAATCCGTTCTTTCATTTGTATCAAATTACCTTCAATAACCTCATGAAACTTCAGGTCGGCATCAGTGTCGCCAAATTTGCCGATTTTGACAGCTGTATTTGGGTAAAACTTCCCGGGGTCTTTGCCGAACAGTACAATGGCCGATCTTTTTAATTTTCCATCTTCCATTAAACGGAGTTTTTCAAGTAAGTTATGGATGCTAATATCATTTTCAACAATGATACGTTTGGCTTTTGAGGCATCTTTGAGAAATTGGCTGATGGCTGTTTCATCAATATCACTAATGGTTGCCCTTTGTTCAGGAATATCATCCCAAGTCTTTCCGGTTCTTTTTAAAATAAATTCGTTCAGTGCCGGACCTTTTAACTCTTGAAGCGTACTTCCTGTTCTGACATAATATTTACCTCTCATGGAAATTGGCACATCATAACGGGGCACAATGATTTCAAGAAAATACCTATTACCCTTGCTCTGCAAGTTGACTTCTGCAAAAACTCCAAGAATATCACGAAATTTGTTGGGCAACTGTTCCAGTAATTCGCGGTAATTGTCAATTCCCGCTACATTACCATTATCATCAATTCCTATGAACAGTTTCCCTCCGTTTGCATTGGCAAAACCGCAGATCCATTTCAGGTATTCGTCTCTCCAGGATTTTTTGTATTCTATGCTTTGACTTTCCGCCATTATGATTGTTATTCCCTGATTTTAATACGAACATGGGGGACGTTCTTCAGTTCATAAGTTTGTATCGTCAAACAGTAAATATTGGTTTTCTTGTGCGATTTTCATGCCGCGCTTAACAGATAAACTCACGGCTGGTTCAGATATTTTCAGCTTATGTAAAAGTTCCGACATCCGCTATCACACATCATATTCGCATAGCAACTTATAATGTGAAGAACGTCCCCTATACGTCCGCAGCAGTTATTCGGAATTTCCTAATAACTGATTCTTTCTTTAATTCAAGATCGTTAAATATATTTTTTAAATGTTCGTTAATGGTGGGAACAGATACCTGGAAAAGTTCGGCCATTAATTTCTGGGTGAGCCAGACAGTTTGATCTGTCAACTGAACATCAATGCGAGTCTGTCCGTCCTCACTTTGATATATTAATATATCTGATTCGTTTTTTTCGGGCAGATTGTTGATCATCTTATGCTTCTCCCGTCACCAACTGACTTCCCTCTTTCTTGGACGCGTCAAGTCTGGCTAATCTCGGCATTTGAATTTATTAATAATAATGTAATGATATGTAAAGTTATTTACTTTTTTATGGGATATTTAGAATTGTGCAAAATACCAAAATTAGTGATATGCACAATCTGCAAAAAGAAAAGCTTACATTAATTTCCTAAATCTGAATAGAAACGCATAAAATCATGGGCGTCCCCTTGCCCATAGTTTTTTTCGCGAAGCGATGACTATTTTTATCCAGCGAAGTCCGCTGGATAAATGTCTGTGTCAGTCTGTGTGGGTCTGTGGCTAATCAAAAAAATCCAGTTAATCCTGTCCAAAAAAAAGAGAAACTTATAAACTGAATGTCCCCTATACGTCCCTGTGCGGCGCGACCTTTTGCGTCCGCACCAGTGATTGGTTTGGCATCTTTTGTCTTTTAGGGGCGTGTAATTTGAATGGGCAATTTGAAAATTTATGCCCAAGCAAACTTTCTTTGTAGATCGTGAAAATATTCCCATTTTTTAGTGAGAAAATGGTGGCGCCCCACAACGATCCCTGGTGCAATGCCAAGATCTTTTGCGATAGTTAATATCTCACTTTTTGATCTAACTGCTTTAATCTGTCTATTAAATTGACTAGGAATTAAAATATCGGCGGCATATTTATTGGCGCGGTTCTCCCTAGCATCATTCTGTCGGAGCTTGCCATCATTGATAAGAAGGTCTTTTTTGTTGTCGTGAAGTACATGGCTCGCTTCATGAAAGAACGCGAACCAAAAAAGGTCTTCGGTCTTTCCACGCAGATTGAGAATAATCATAGCTTTGTTTGGTGAAAGCCATTTCGTAGCACCAGACCATGGCGCTTTTTTCATTTCAGGGATAAAAACCAAGGCAACACCAGCATCAGCACAGATAGACTGTATTTTATTTGTAAACATTTCAGGTTTATGAGTCGTTAATTCTCTGATTTTATGAATTGCACTCTGAAATTTATCCTTGGTAAATTTGGTACATTGAATAGACTGGGCAGCAATTTCTCCTTGTCGAATCCAGGCAGAAGCAGGACCGGGGCAGCTTTCAAAGCAACTTGAACGGCGGGCCGCAACAGCCGGTTCATCCCAAATAGTGTGCCAAGCCTCCACACTGCTGACACCATAAAAAGATAGCACAGACCGTAACTGCTCAACCTTTGTTTTCATTTTGGGTAGTGCCTGTCTTTTAACCAACTCATTAGCGGGGATATTTTTTAGCCATTCAAGGTCGGCCTCAAGTCTTTCGCGTTCATGTATTTTGGCCAACTGTTCACGGTACTGGGCTTCCAGATTATTCCACAATGATGCAGGAACCCCAACAGCCAACTCAAGGCGATTAGCAGTTTCATAAGAAATGGGTTGTTCTCCTTTGAAAATTCGAATTAATGATTGAACAGTAATCCCTGTGCGAATAGATAGCTCTTTCTGATTCATATTTAGAGCTTCGATAGTTTCTCGTAAGGTCTCACCTGGTGCAATGGCATAATCTGGTTCAAAAGTGTATTTATTAGTTGCTTTTACCATTTATTTGCTTCCTTTTATTTAATGGGTATCAGCAAGTTCGATAATTTCGATCCTGGTGACAGCAGCCCAATCTAGTCCTCCTTCTTCACGTTCTGGAATCGGATCATCAGCAGGAATAAAAAGTAGTCGGTATGGATGTTCAAGATCCACCGAAAGTTGGCCTTTGCGATTACCGGTTAATCCATGACATCGAGCAGGCGGCAATTTAGAAATATCTGCCAAAGCCTCTGCTGCAAGAAGCTCCATCATTCGTTGCATAAGCTTGCTGCCTCGTTTTATCCCTAGATTCTTAATTGCTTCAGAACGATTGCTACAGAGCTTTTGTAACTTTTTTGTTTTAAAGTATATTACCATTTAGACTTCTTTGCAAGAAAAAAGTTAACATATCATGTTAATGGTTTTTTGATACTTGGTTCTATGTAAAATTGAAGCACTATAGGTTCGTTTTGATGCCGAACGTTTGAACTGAGCCGCGAGTGAAACGAGTTGGCTCAAGTGATTTGTGTACGCCCGGCATGGGCGTGAACTTATGGGGTGAAAGTCCCTTATACGTAAATTCTGTTAACGTGTTGAACACATTAGCAAAAGTATTAGCCGAAGGCAAGGGCGGAATCGTGCCTAAAGTGGGACGGGGTTGAATTTAGGCGTTTCTATTCTTTCAGGGACAAGAATTGATCGACGATCAGTTTTTAGCCTCTGGTGGCTACCCGACTGACAGCGGATTTACTCAACCCGAGGTACTTGCCAACCTCCGTTGCCGTCAGACCCGGATACCGAACTGCCCAGCAGGTCAGAACACTACGGGCACGTACCCGATCGGGTTATTGAGATTTATAATGTAATAATCAAGGTCTGACCCCGAGCCTTTCTAAGGTTGCGCGCGCCGCATTTCTATCCCGATCATCTCATTTGCCAGGAACTACGCCTTGCTTTTTTTTGAAGCGGTTTTTATGTATTCGATAAAAAAGGCTAAGAAAATCGCAAAGAAAAGCCCGACAACTGCGGCAAGAAGCGCTGTTTTTTTCAGGTTCCCCGATCTTGTTTCAAAGGTTTCAGGATCCTTGATGACCTGAACAGCACCGGCCACCGCTCTTCTCAGGTATTCCATATTCAGCTCATTTGCCCTTTGCGACAGAAGGCGGATTTTATCCTGTATGGCCTTTAAAGATTCTTGTATGCAGGCAATCTTTTCTTTCTCTTTTCCCTCTTTCTTTCCCTTTAATATGATAATCTTTTTTTCCAGGAACTCTTTGTCAACTTCCAGGTTCTTTGCCTCTACCTCGGCATTCAATGCCGTCTTCAGAAGAGATGAAAAATAGTCGTTCTTTATCAGATTTTCAATGAATGAGGAATCGAGAACCAGACTTGTCCCTTTTTCGCTGCTCGCGTCCTTCGACAGTTTATACCTGCCGGTCTGCCTCATCTCCTTCAGCATTCTATGGGCAACTGATGCCTCCTTCTCTTTTTTTCTTTTCCGGATCTCAATCTTTCTGATATTATATTTATATTGGTTGATAAGATCCTCTTTATTTTTGGTAAGTTTTAAGGTCCCGATGATCGCCTCTGTTTTTGAAAGCTCAATATTTCTGAGTGACTCAGCATCACTTTTGATGTCTATAAAGGAAAGCCCCGTTTTTTGAGATCTGAAAAACCCGGCCTTTTTTACTTTTGAATCCAGAAACTTGATAAAGGTGGCTATTTTTGTTTTAAATGTGTCGACAACTTCGCCATAGTCATAGTTTGCAAGGAAATCGTCAGGGAAATTGATTGCCACTAAAGGTTCTTCCCCGTATTTTCGTTCAAATTCTGTTCGATATTCGTCCACTATCGAAAGCAAAATCCGGCTATTTTCCTCTTCCGAAAAAATATCTTTCTGTTCTGTAGTAAGGGTCAGGCTGAACTGGTTTGGGAAAAAGGCATATGATTCTTTTCTCTTTTCAGCCTTTTTTATCTCTGCTTGAACCTCAGGCGGCATTATAGCTTTTATAGCTATCATTCCCCTTAGACTCAGGGCCTCTTCTTTTTGAAGAGAGGCGGCGGCCCTGGATAGGATTGCCGGGGTAATAATCTGATTTTTGTCAAACAGAGTGTCATCCGGATTCCGGTGTTTTTCTATTCCCGGAAAATTGAGTGCAATAATACATTCGGTCGCATATTTCGTGGGATATTTTACCATTGTGATTCCAATGGCTGCTCCGGCACAAATGACAACCATAAGGGCTATAACCCATTTCCACTTCCATAAAACCCGGAGATAATCGATAAGCTCAATCTCATCCTCATAGTACTCGGGTCTTCCGTTATTTTCCATAATTATACCCTCCATTCCATAGAGACAAATCGAAATCTACATCCATCACCATGAACATGTCAAGTATTTTCCATGTAGCGGACTGTCCTTAACTTCTTAAATTTCTGTCAATATAAACAAAAAAAGATTAACGAGAGGGTTGGGAAATGGACATAAAAAAGCTGATTGGCGCCCGAATTGGGGAGATCAGGAATAAAAAAGGGATTACCCAGGAAGAATTATCATGTAAAATAGATATCAATCCAAAATATCTGAGCAGCATTGAGCGTGGAAAGGAAAATCCTACCCTTAACACCCTGATCAGGATAGCTGAATCACTGGAGGTGGATCTGGGTGAAATTTTCAATTCTCTGCAGATAGAGGATCCTGCCAAAAGGAAGTCTCTGTTGATTTCACTTCTTGACGAGGCGGACAGTGAACAGTTAAAATTAATATTTAAAATACTTTCAGCAATAATACGATAGAAAAAATTGAGCGAAAGATGTGAAATTTGGGGAAGGTTTTCGGTTTTTCAGTTTATAAGTTTATATCTGGGACGGGCTTGGGACCCATCAGCAAATAAGCAACCTGTCACATCTTCACTCTTGAGAAAGTGGCATTGGCATTTTGAACCCTCCCATTAAGATAGATAATATGGCTCAATATCTACCTTTTAGATATAGTACACTATCTAATTGATAGAATTTGTCAAGGTATTTCTAATAGTTTGTGTGTTCAATGTCCTCCATAAAAAATGATATTTATAAAAATAAATGGAGGATATGATGAAAGAAATAAAAGGGTTGTTTGGAAAAAGAATAAAAGAATTGAGGAAGAATCTGGGATTGTCTCAAGAGGAACTCGCAGAAAAGGCTGAGATTAGCTCCAGATACCTGAGCAGGGTAGAGATGGGACTACAGTTTCCATCTCTTGATACCCTTGTAAAACTGGCCAAGGCCCTAAATGTAGAACTAAAAGACTTCTTTGAATTTGCCCATGAAACCCCAAACCCGCGAGAGTTGAAAGAAACCTTAGACGGTTTACTTAAAGAGGCGGATGAGGATAAATTAAGGTTACTGGTGAAGGTTGTGAGGGCAGTGGTGAGGTGAAGGAAGGGAAGGTGCCTGGGGTCGCTCGACCAAGGAAAAAAGGGGACAGGTGAATTATTATTGATGCGTTGATGTTGAAAATGACTGGAGATACGGCCCGGTAAAGGAGGCGCTTTACGGCCGAAAGGGGAGGGTTTGCCCGTTTGATTTTGATAAGAAGCCCCTTTTTGTGCCGCAGTTGGTTTGTCTCGATGGATTATCGCTTTAGGAAACTTGCGCAGTATATCCGTGGCTGGATGAACTATTTTGGAATATCGGAATATTACCGACCAATTCCGGAATTGGATCACTGGCTGCGCAGACGAATGCGTATGTGCTATTGGAAACAATGGCGACTTTGCCGGACAAAGGTGAGAAACCTTTTAAGTATCGGCGTCTCACTTAAAGCCGCCATCTCAGTTGGAATGAGTCGTAAAGGCCCGTGGCATCTGGCACGGACTTTAGCGACACAGGCAGGCATGACGAATCAGTGGTTGAAGAAACAGGGGCTAATCTCCATTAAGGAACTTTGGATTAATATTCACTATCCGGCTACGGCCCGATAAGCTTTGTGAAACGCCCGGTGCGGACCCGCATGCAGTGGTGTTGTGGGGAGGGGGAGAGAGAAACTCCCCCTTACCCGATCAGGCTAACTCTATTCATAGTAACTCTTTTGAAAACTCATCAATAATAAGCTTTGTATACCAAGTTAATTGATTCATAGTTTCCGATAGATCTCTGAGACCATTATGCGAATTGAAAGCTACATGGGCTGTTATATCTAATTTTCCAGAAATCTTTTTAACTGGATGTTTGGTTCTATGCTCTATTATATTTTTCCCGTGAGAAAGGGGATCAACATGGACTACTACATCTGGTGGAACATTTTCTGACGCATCTTGTTCAGACTCAAATTCACAAGTGTGATTAATGCCAATTTCCTTGGGTGGAACCAAGAATAGTAGAGGCTTTCTATGTTTGTCGTGATTACTGATCCAATTTAACAAAACCAATGGATCAAACTCCGGTGCTCCTTCAACTTCTGGGTTACTTCTTTGAAAAGGCTGTATTTTCTCCAAAAGATTAGAAACCTCAGGAGATATCTGTGGAAGTATATCTCGTACAGCATTCTGGTATTGGCGTGAATCTTGAACTATCGGGAACTGTAAACGTCTAGGATTTGTAGGTGGATCCGAATAACTTTGAGCACACACATAGATTAAATTATCTAGAGAGCTGCGCAATAAATATACAACCTCTCCAAGTTCAATACTCCATTCCTTCAACGGAATCTCTAAATTGTCCATCTGACAGATTAAATCGACTCCAAGCCTACCCTCACGAAGTTTAGCTTCTAGAGAAATTGGATTGTCGTTACAAAAGGTTGAGAT
>CAYYMU010000088.1:0-8136 GCA_964472445.1 uncultured Desulfobacteraceae bacterium | reverse complement strand
TAAATTGGAGAAGAGCCATTAAATGTATATCTAAAATAATTAAAGGATTCTGCAAACAGCGAAAATGACAACCACCTGTATAAAAAGAAAAAAAACAAGACAGATAAGTATAGGAAAGGTAAAGATAGGTGGAATGGCTCCTGTGGCTGTTCAATCTATGACAAATACTTTTACCCAGGATGTGGAAGCTACAGTTTCACAGATAAAACGTCTGGAAGAAGCAGGGTGTGAAATTGTCCGGGTTGCCGTGCCGGATAATGAAGCAGCCTCAGCAATTTCTGAAATAAAAAAAAGAATATCTATTCCTGTTATAGCAGACATACATTTTGACTACCGTCTTGCCATTGCCTCTGCTGAGGCTGGAGCAGACGGTTTGAGATTAAATCCAGGCAATATAGGAAAAACCAAAAAAATAAAAGCAGTTGTTAACTGTGCAAAGGAACTGAACATTCCAATAAGGATTGGAGTGAATTCAGGTTCTCTTGAAAAAGATATCTTAAAAAAATATAAGGGTGTTACTGCTGAAGGCATGGTAGAAAGTGCTATTCGGCATATAGAACTACTGACAGATTACGATTTTTATGACATAAAAGTATCTTTAAAAGCATCAGATGTGCTTCGTACAATAGAGGCTTACAGGCTGTTTTCGTCAAAAACCGATTTTCCCCTGCATGTCGGAATAACAGAGGCAGGCCCGCTTTGTCCAGGAATAGTAAAATCATCTCTCGGCATCGGGATGCTGCTTGCAGAAGGAATAGGAGATACAATTCGTGTTTCTCTGACCAGAGATCCTGTTGAAGAAGTGCGTGTTGGTTATGAAATTTTAAAGGCGCTTGCTCTTCGCAGGCACGGTCCTGATATTATATCATGTCCAACATGCGGGCGTTGCAAAATTGATTTGTTTAATATCGTTGAGCAGGTGGAAAATGCTATTATGTCAAACCGTATGCCGATTAAGATAGCCATCATGGGATGCATTGTAAACGGCCCGGGAGAGGCAAAGGAGGCAGATATCGGAATTGCGGGCGGTGACGGCACAGGAATACTGTTTAAAAAGGGCAGAGTAATAAAAACGTTTCCTCAGGAACAACTTGTTGATGCTTTGTTAAAAGAGCTTAAGCTTATGGAAAGAAAGGATAAAGATGGCAAAAAACGTTAAAACCGCTATAAGCCCGACCAGGGCTGAAAACTATCCCGAGTGGTACCAGGAGGTGGTTAAGGCTTCGGATATGGCTGAAAACTCACCTGTAAGAGGCTGTATGATTATAAAGCCATGGGGATATGCAATCTGGGAAAATATCATGTGTGTCCTGAATAAAAAGTTCAAGGCAACAGGGGTAAAAAACGCATATTTTCCGTTATTTATTCCTCTTTCTTTTCTTGAAAAAGAGGCTGAGCATGTTGAGGGTTTTGCAAAAGAATGTGCCGTTGTATCCCACCACAGACTTGAAAAAGGCCCGGAAAACACTCTGGTACCTGCGGGACAGCTTAATGAACCGCTGATAATCCGACCAACTTCTGAAACAATTATCGGCGATGCGTTTTCAAAGTGGGTTTCCAGTTATCGTGATCTTCCAATACTTATCAACCAGTGGGCAAATGTTGTCAGATGGGAAATGCGTACCCGGATTTTCTTAAGAACCAGTGAGTTCCTCTGGCAGGAAGGACATACAGCCCATGCTTCAAAAGAAGAAGCTGTTGAACGTACAAACATGATGCTTGATCTTTATTCAGATTTTGTAGAACAATATCTGGCCATCCCTGTAATAAGAGGTAAAAAAACAGAAGCGGAAAAATTTCCCGGCGCGGTTGACACTCTTTGCATTGAAGCAATGATGCAGGATAGAAAAGCTCTACAGGTCGGAACCTCTCATTTTTTAGGCCGGAATTTTGCCAAAGCATCTGATATTAAATTTCAGTCATCTAAAGAAAAAGAAGAATATGCATGGACAACTTCCTGGGGAACATCAACACGACTTATCGGCGGACTTATAATGACACACAGCGATGATAACGGCCTTGTGCTTCCTCCTAGAATTGCATCTTCACATGTTGTTTTAATGCCTATTATAAAAAAATCGTCTGACAGGCAGAGAATTATGGAATTCACCGAAAACCTTGCAATGGAGCTTAAAGATAAGGTTTATTATGACCGAAGGCTTGAGGTGGAAATTGACGATCGTGATATCGGCGGCGTACGAGGGTGGGACTGGATTAAAAAAGGCATTCCTGTCCGGGTTGAAATAGGCCCCAGAGATGTTGATGGTGATTCCGTCTTTGTGGGAAGGCGCGACAGGGCTCACAACGACAAACAATCTTTAAAAAGAGACAGTTTTGTCAATCAGATAACAACTATACTCGATGAAATACAGGAATCGCTTTTTGAACGTGCACTGTTGTTTAGAAAAATAAACAGTTTGACAATAGATGATAACAAAACATTTTATGATTTTTTTACGCCTGAAAACATCAAAAAACCTGAAATTCATGGCGGCTTTGTATCATCATGCTGGTGCGGGTCAAAAGAATGTGAAGCAAAAATAAAACAGGACCTCAGCGTCTCCATACGATGTGCTCCTCTTTTCGATATAAAGGAGAAAGGAATATGTATATGTTGTGGAAAGCCGGCAACGAATCGCGTAATATTTGCAAAAGCATATTGAGCAAATGATACGAATCACCGACATAATTGACAAAGTTGCCGAAAACAGCCCTGATGCAGATTTAGATATTATAGACCGCGCATATATCTATTCTGCCAAGGTTCATGATGGGCAGATGCGCCTGTCTGGCGAACCATACCTTTCTCACCCCCTTGAAGTAGCTTATATTCTGACAGAGATGAAACTCGATTCCGTCAGTATTGCGGCGGCCCTTTTACACGATGTCGTCGAAGACACCCACGCAACCATAGAAGAAATAAAAGATATGTTCGGCCCTGACATCGCGCATATTGTATCCGGCGTTACAAAGCTGAGTTCTCTTGCCGTTGACAGTTTGCAGGAACGCCATGCTGAAAGCATTAGAAAAATGATTTTAGCAATGGCAGATGATATCAGGGTTATTTTAATCAAGCTGGCTGACCGTCTCCATAATATGAGAACCCTTCATTTTCACAAAACTGAGGCAAAAATAATAAAAATCGCGCAGGAAACTATTGATATTTATGCACCTATCGCAGCGCGTCTTGGAATTTACTGGATGAAAAAGGAACTCCAGAATACAGCCTTTATGTATCTTAAGAAGGAAGAGTATTCTAAAATAAAAGCTCTTGTAAAAAAAGATCAGGAAGAACGGGATCAATATGTTTTAACTGTCAAAGACTATATAAAACAAAAAATGGATGAAAACGGCTTGAAATGTAGAGTTCGGGGAAGATATAAATATTTTTACAGTATTTATAAGAAAATGATTGACCAGAATCTGCCGTTTGAAGAAATCTACGATATTATTGCGTTCAGGATAATTCTTGATACAGTAGCAGAGTGCTATGCGGCTCTCGGGCTTATCCATTCATTGTGGAAACCTGTCCCTAAAAAATTCAAGGATTATATCGGTGTTCCCAAACCAAATATGTACCAGTCTCTCCATACCACAGTAATAGGACCTTACGGTGAACGCTGTGAAATACAAATCAGAACATGGGAAATGGATAGTGTGGCCAAATCAGGTATAGCGGCTCACTGGGGATACAAGGAAGGTGAAAAGATCGACGAAAAAATAAGCAACACCTTTGCATGGATCCAGAATCTGGTCGAAAATCAGCAGAGCATAAAAGACCCTGATGAATTCATGGAAAGTGTCCGCATAGATCTTTTTCCTGACGAAGTTTATGCTTTTACACCAAAAGGGGAAATAAAATCAATCGCCAGAGGAGCAACACCGGTTGATTTTGCTTATTTGATTCACTCAGAAGTAGGAAACAGGTGTGTTGGCGCCAAGGTTAACGGGCATATTGTGCCCCTGCAGTATCAATTAAAAAACGGCGATATAGTGGAAATTGCCACCTCAAAAAACCAGCATCCAAGCAAGGACTGGCTGAAATTTGTCAAAACTGTAAAGGCCCGTTCCAGAATAAGGCAATGGATAAAAACTCAGGAAAGAGAACGCAGCCTTACCCTGGGCAGGGAGATGTGTGAAAAGGCTTTTCGTAAATACCGTCTTAATTTTAATGAGCTGCTTAAATCACAGGGAATGCAGGCAGCCGTAGAACACTTTGGCTTTAAAAAAATCGATGACCTGATTATAAGTATTGGTTATGGCAAGATTACGCCTTTACAGGCAATACGAAGGATTGCCCCGCAATTTAAAGCAGATGAAGAACAATCTGTTTTGAATAAAATTATAGGCAGGGTTAAAAAGAAAAAGCCAAAAACAGGTGTGGTTGTATGTGGAATTGATGACATGCTGATAAAGTTTGGAAAGTGCTGCCAGCCAGTACCAGGAGACCCTATAATAGGCTATATTACACAGGGTTACGGCGTAACAGTTCATCGAACCACATGCATTAATGCCTTAAAAATGAATCCTGAACGAAAAATAGATGTGGAATGGAGCAAAAATATTTCAGAAAGTTATCCGGTAAAAATAGCCATTAGTTCCAAAGACAGAGTTGGTTTACTGGCAGATATTGCCGCCAGCATAAGTAAGCATGATTCAAATATTCTCAGCGCCAAAACAGGAACCAAAGAAAACGGTCTTGTGGAAAGCTTTTTTACAATTTCTGTTTACGATCTTGATCACTTAAAGAGACTTTTATCAGATCTTAAAAAAATAAAGCTTGTTCATGGAGCCAGAAGAGAAAGATGATGGCTTCGTAAAAAGTCATTTGTAAGCGACATTGAGCGAACAAATTTTACTTTTTACGAAACCATCAAAATTGCGCATTTGCAAGGGTCTCAATCAGGGAGCTTTAACGACCAGGCCTGATTTTATACAGTTCGTACATACAACCATCCTTTTTACCTGACCCTTATATAATGCCCTGACCTTTTGAAGATTCGGATTGAAACGCCGTTTTGTCAAATTGTGGGCGTGGCTTACATTATTACCTGTAAGAGGTTTTTTGCCGCATATTTCACATACTCTAGACATAATTTGTTCTCCATTTTCTTTTACGAAATCTTTGCTAAAAAATTATTATAAGCATTCAGCGGATTTCTTTGATTTTTATTCCCTTTCTGATTAAAAGAGCTGCCATAACACCTGTCTTAACACTTGCATTTGTCCTTTCTGATATTTCGGGATACAACTGTTCCACTGGGCCTACTCCTCAGGAAGGACTTTTATCTTTTAAAAAACAAAGCCTGATATTATTAGATATTATCTTATTTAAAGCAACATAAGCCCCATTAATAAAAGCCTTTGTATTGTCTATTCCATATATATTTATAACTTTTGCATTTCCGTCCAGAACATCAAAGCCATCTCCATTAAAAAGTTCGGAGGGATCTCTCGGCGTTGTCAGCCCCCCAAGCTGTTCAGGACAAATCGGCAAAACATCTTCTCTGGCTATCTGATCTAAAAAAAGCTGACTTTTTTTACTTTTTCCGTCATATCTGCATCTATAACCAAGTAAACAGGCGCTTGCTGCTACCATCAATATATCCTTTAGTTGGAATTTTCTTTTATCAGAGCTTCACATTGAGTAATATATTGAAGAGCCTTATAATGCATGCCAACATCAGTGCCGTCAGTTATAACTGATCTAAACCTGGCCAGTGCCGCTTTGTAGTGCTTGCTCTTATAATAATGCAGACCTATTTTGAATACAGCTTCAGCAAGGCTTTTATCACATTTTTTTATATGTGCCTTTCCCATATGCGCGTATTTATCGCCTGGAAACTGTTTTATCAGGCGCATGAATGTAAGTTTTGCCTTTTCTGCCGAGTTTTGATCTCTGTCAGGCGTACTAACCTGCTCAAAATAACACATCCCTATCTGATATATTATATAAGGTATAGCTTCATTATTTGGGTGAAGATTTTCAAACTCTTCGTATGCAAAAATAGCATCCTCATATTCGCCTAAGTTGTAATGAGCATCCGCGATCTTTAATTCCGCAAGGATTGCAAATTTGCTGAAAGGATACCAGTCCTTAAGCTTTTCAAATGATTCAACCGCCTGCCTGTAGTTCTCGTTTTTAAAAGAATGCATCCCCTCGGTTGCGAGTTCCTGTGCTGCTTTTTCTTCCTTGGCTGAAAACCAGGAACAGCCGGAAAAAACAAAAAAAGAGATTAAACAAAGTATTAATATGCGTTTCATTATAATAATTTGGGCCTTTTAAAGAGACTTTTTGACAGGATTAAAATCCCTTACGGTTCATTTTATATTTTCTATATAATGCTCAGCCGAAAATGCGGCAATTGCAGCATCGCCAACCGCTGTTGCAATCTGACGCAACGGGGTGTTGCGTACATCTCCCGCAGCAAACACTCCTGGCAGCGAAGTTGCCATATTTGAATCTGCTATAATAAATCCAGATTCATCCAGCTTTAAGCAGCCATTCAAAAAATCAACGTTGGGATTTATGCCTACCCAGATAAAGCATCCGTCAACTGCAAGATCTTTTGTCTGTTCTGTTTTAACGTTCTTTATTGAAATGCTTTCTACATTCGTTAATCCGCCATTAATACTTGTGACAATTGAATCCCAGAGGATTTCTATCCTGTCATTGGCAAAAGCCCGTTCATGCAGAATTTTCGTAGCTCTGAGCTCATCCCTTCGATGAATAAGATATACTTTTTTGGCAAATTTCGTAAGAAACAGGCTCTCCTGTACTGCTGTATTTCCGCCTCCAACTGCTGCGACTACACGATCTTTATAAAAAGGGCCATCGCATGTGGCGCAAAATGATACTCCTTTGCCGTAAAACCTGTCTTCTCCTGAAACACCGAGTTTTTGAGGAGAAGCGCCTGTGGCCACGATAATTGTATGTGTTGTAATTGTTCTGTCTGCGAGCTTAACTTTTTTTATAATATCAGAGGCATCAATGGAAACCACTTCATTGCTCTCAACAGTAAGATTAAATTGTTCTGACTGGCTTACCATATTCTGGACCAGATCAGCACCGCTGATCCCTTTTGGAAAACCAGGATAATTTTCGATCCAGTCAGATATAACGACTTGTCCGCCACACGCTGCCATTTCAATAAGTATAACCTTTAATCTGGCACGAGCAGCATAAAGACCAGCAGTTAGCCCCGCAGGGCCACCACCGATTATTACAAGATCAAAATCAGTGTTTTTCATTACAAAAACTCCTGCAATACCTTAATGCTTTACAGCATTTTATTTATAATGTCTTCGAGTTTTGACTTCGCGACTATACCTATAACCTGATCAACCACATTGCCATCCTTGAAAAACATTAATGTGGGGATTGATCTGATGCCGTATTTTCCAGGAGTAACAGGACTATCGTCAACATTGAATTTTGTAAATTTAATTTTATCGCCGAAAGTGCCGGCAAGCTCTTCGACCATAGGTCCTATTGCTCTGCAAGGCCCGCACCATGGAGCCCAAAAATCTACCAGAACAGGTTTATCCGCTTTTAAGACTTCGGCGTCGAAACTGTCATCGCTAATTTCTACAATATTTGCTGCCATAATAATATGTCCTTTCTCTTTATTATGTGGTTAGAAAAAAAAGTATAATAAAAGATATCACAAACAAAGTCAAACATAGTAATAGAAATAAACGTTGTCAATATTGATAGCTTCGTAAAAAGTCAAAAAACACCAATTTCCGTCATTCCGGCGAAAGCCGGAATCCAGTATTCTTAAATAGTTACGGGTAATCTGGACTCCGGTTTTCACCGGAGTGACGACTTTTTACGATTTCATCAATATTGATAGATTTTTTAACCGGGAAATTACCTGCGATTGACACATAAAATCACTTTTGTTACATAGTTAAAATATGATGGCATCGTAAAAAGCTCCACTATGCCGCTTTGCAGTACTTGAAGGCAGAATCAACTTTTGAACAATCAGTGTTCAGTTATGATAACCGGCAAAAACTACAGTTAAGTTATTTGCAAGCTCACAGAGCGAACAAATTTTACTTTTTACGATTTCATCAAAATATGATGAGCTCATAAAAAATCATATCCCAAAAATCATAGTTGCCTTTCAA
>CAYYMU010000087.1:0-8170 GCA_964472445.1 uncultured Desulfobacteraceae bacterium | reverse complement strand
AAAACAAACCCTTGAATCCTTGGACCCTTTTCTCCAACTAAATTGGAGAAGAGCCTAAATTAGTTACTTTTTACGAGTTCATCAAAACATGACTGTTAACCAGAAAAAAGAAATCATTATTACAGGGTTCGGAGGCCAGGGTATCATCATGGCAGGCCGTATCCTTGGAAGATCTGCGGCCCTTGGCGACCGTAAAGAAAGCGTTTTTACGCAGTCTTACGGACCGGAATCCCGAGGAGGCGCCTGTAGCGCCGAGGTAATAATCTCTGATAAAATAATATATTACCCTTATGTCATACATCCTGATATTCTTATATGTATGTCTCAGGCAGGGTATGAAAAATTTGCCGAACAGGCTACAGAAAAAACAGTCTTGCTTATTGATAAAGATCTTGTGCGTGTTAATTCGCCTGAAAGCGATTTTTTTTCCATTCCTTCAACAAGCATGGCCGAAGAACTGGGACGAAAAATGATGGCAAATATAATTATGCTCGGTTTCTGCACGGCTGTAACAAAAGCCGTTTCCATAGATGCAGCCCTTGAAAGTGTTACAGCATCTGTTCCAAAGGGAACCGAGGATTTAAATGCCAGGGCATTTAAAAAAGGCCATGATTATGGCGTGGCTGCATTGAAGAAACGGGAAAGAAAGGCTACTGGCCGGACAGGAGCTGTTTAATGAAACACTTAAAGGACAGACTTCGCAAGGTTATAGTTATAGGCGCTACACCTGCCGGAATATCAGCAGCCAGCAAACTTGGAGAGCTTGGCATACCAGTTACTCTTGTTGATTCCGATTTTGACCTGGATAAAAAACTTTCCAATAATAAATATAAGCTGAAATCAGGACTTCCTTTAAACCATGCTCACAGGCCCAGCCTGATAAGAATTTTAAGAAATCCAGATATCAGAACTGTTTTGCCTGTTGAAATAACCTCAATAAAACACAGTCCACAGGGTTTTCGACTTCGCATGAATCAGATGCAGACCTTTGTGAATCCAGACAGGTGCATACTGTGCGGTCGCTGCGTTGACATCTGCCCTGTTTCAACCAGGGAAGGGGCAAAAGCCATAAGTTTTAACAACAGGCGCAGTCTTCCGGGCCGTGTGATTATCGACAAGAGACGTCAGCCTCTTTGCCAGGAAAATTGTCCGCTTGGAGTTAATGTTCAGGGCTATGTAGCCCTTACAAAGGCAGGCAGATTTTTTGACGCTTTAAACCTCATCAGAAAAGATAATATACTGCCCGGCATCTGCGGCCGGATTTGCACCCACCCATGCGAAAATGCCTGCAGAAGAGGTGATCTTGATGATCCTATCGCAATTAAGGACATAAAGAGATTTCTGGCAGACTATGAGTTGCTGCATAAAGAAAAGGCAGAAAAAAGGCCTGAGACTTTTGTTGATCTTGATTTAAAAGTAAAACAAAAAAGGCCTGAGTCCATTGCTATTGTTGGTTCCGGGCCTTCCGGTTTAGCTGCTGCCGCCGATCTCGCAAGATATGGCTACAGAGTAACTGTTTTTGAAAAAGAAAAAATGGCCGGCGGCCTTCTTAGATACGGCATTGGCCCTTACCGTCTTCCCAGAGATATTCTTGATACTGAAATAGCATACATTGAGAACCTTGGAGTAAACTTCGTATTATCCAGGTCAATTGATTTAGACAAAGATATAGATATTCTTAAAAAAGATTTTGATGCTGTTATATTGACAACCGGAACATGGTCTGACCGAATGTTAGGCATCCCAGGTGAAACACTTGAAGGTGTTGAAGGATGTATATCCTTTCTTAAAAAAGTCTATTCCGGCGAAATAGATGAACTGAAAAAAAATGTGGCGGTAATAGGAGATGGAAACTCTGCGTTTGATCTGGCAAGAACGCTTATACGTCTCAAAGCCAATGTAACAATCATGTCATGGTTCCCCATGGATTTAATTCCAGCCGATGAAGAAGAGGTAAACGCCGCGCAGAATGAGGGTGTTATTATAAAAGACAGCCTTCAGGTTACAGCTTTTACAGGACAAAACAACAAGCTGAAGAAAATACGCTGCATTCCCACAAAACCCGGAGAGCCTGATGAAAGGGGAATTCCCTGGCCTGTTATTATTCCGGGTAGCAAGTCTTTTGAACTGGAATTTGACAGGGTTTTTGTCGCAGTGGGCCAGGCCGGGGCATTTAAGGGAAAGAAAAACAAAGGCGGATGCAATATAACCGACTATGGCTATATAGAAGCCGATGAATCCTTTTGCACAAATATTTCCAGTGTATATGCTGCCGGAGATGCGGTGTCTGGCCCTTCGTCCGTGGTTCAGTCTATGGCAACAGGAAGAAAGGCTGCCTTAACGGTTCACAGGCACATTTCAGGTGAAGAGCATGAAAACAACAGACTATTGAGATGTCAGAGTAAAGATTTCCCGGAAATACCGGAAGACATTACTCTTTCGTCAAGACCTGAAATGCCGCACAAACATTTGGATGACCGCAGGAACGATTTTTCCGAAGTGCTGCCGGGTTACAATGAATCACAGGTTGTTTTTGAAGCCGGACGGTGCCTGCAATGCGGTGTGTGTTCAGAATGCCTTCAGTGTATTGATGCCTGCGGCTCAATCAAAGCAATTAACCATGGAGATGCTCTGGAAGACATAAATGAAAACGCCGGCGTTATAATTATCGCTGATCCATTAATGGCCACTCCTATAAAAGGAAAAGACGTAATAAGAGCTTATGGCCCAAAGAGCGCAAAACCGGATATATATGCCATGATCATGCGTGGCTGCGCAGCCGCTGCTCAGGCTATGGCTCTGCTCGGTGGAACCTCTCAACAGCTCAGGGGACAGGGGCTTTCTTTTTATTCCACAGACCCTGGTCTTTCCTCTGATATCCGTATTGGAATATTTGTCTGCAGATGCAATGATTCTCTTGGATGGCTTGAAGGGATGAGTAAATATGTTGATGAATTAAAATTACATCAGGATATCGTTCATGCTGAAACAGTTAACTCTGCATGCATACCTGAAGGCTCTTCAAATATAATAAAAACAATTCGAGAAAAAGGCATCACACGCGTAGTTCTTGCATCATGTGTATGCTGCCCTCTGGATTTTGTGTGCAGTGCATGCACTGATCAGAGGAGCAGGCTTAAAGATGCGCTGTTTACGGGTACAGGCATAAACCGTTCAATGGTGGAAACCTGTGATTTAAGAGGAGAAGTCCTGAGGCTCGTAAAAAATGACCCTTCCCTGGCTTTAAGCAGATTTACCGGATTAATAGATCGGTCTATTGAAAGATCAAGAGAATTAAAGCCTTTGCCGGCGTCTATAAAAAGTTATAATTTTACAGCCGCTGTTATTGGAGAGTCTGAATCAGCTGTCAGCAGCGCCCTTACCCTTGCTCAGGCCGGATTTGAGATTTCTTTGTTCAACACATCGGAAAAACCGCTTAATAAGAAACTCGATCATCCGAACATTCATAATTTTGAAGGATCTTTTGCAAATGGTTTCAGCGGCACGCCTGGAAATTTTAAGGTTTCCCTGAATACAGGCGATTCCCGGCAGACTGTAAATGTGGGAACTGTTATAATCGATGAAAAGTTAAAAAAGAATTTTCAGCATATACATCAGGAAGAATTAGACTGTCTTACTGTTACATCGTCTTTGCAAAAGGATAAGGTTCCTGAAATGCCGTTTTTTTATCCGGGAGCAACTTCTGTTCCAGGACTTTTCCTTGCTGATCCCTCTGGTGTTAATGTTTCTAAAAGGCAAAAGGGAGCCGCTGCTGCTGCCCGGGCAGCAGCTATTATGACCCGCGGGCCGAGTCAAATAAAAGGTTCCACAATAGTTGTGGATAAAAACTTATGCCGTGGCTGTGGACTCTGTTATAATGTTTGTCCTTATAATGCCATAAGTCTATACAAAAATGATGTTAACGGTTGGTACGCATCCGTGGACGAAGCGCTGTGCAAAGGCTGCGGCAACTGTATTTCAGTATGTCCTACAAATGCTGCTGACAGTTTATACAGAAACAATACATGTCTTGAATGGACGATGAAGGAATTATTAGAAGTTACAAGTTAACTAAAGTTGATGCAATCGTAATATTATGAATAATTTTAAAATCATCTTAATGATTTGCAACTGGGGGCCATATACTGCATTCCAGACTCTTCAGGATAAGGGCGCGCCAATCCCTGCGGAAATCAAAATGATTCGCATTCCCTGCACAGGAAGAGTCAGTAAATCTCTTTTGTTTAAGGCTTTTGAAATGGGAGCAGATGGGGTTGCTCTGGCAGGATGTGCGCCAGGGACATGCCGTCATGGAACAGGCACTGATGCTGCAAGTCAAAACACGGATGATACGCGGGAGATTCTGGACTTACTGGGTTTAGGAAAAAATCGCATGCGCCTTGCCACTTTCCTGCCGGATGATTCAGAACTGCTGCTGCAGTTTCTTAAAGATTTTTGCAGAGACATTAAATTGCTTGGTAAAAGTCCTGTGATACCCCGGGAAAAAACAAAGCCTGAAATTGCGGATAAACAGATTTTAGCTGATATAATTTCTTCTCATGATGTTTACGCATGCCAGGATTGCGGCAAATGCTCTTCAACATGCCCGCTGGCTCTAAGCGGAAAGGAATTTTCACCACGGGCTCTGGCTGGTTCAATCATGGCAGGCGATTTGGATTCTTCTTATATTAAGGAGGATATGTGGTCATGTCTCACATGCGGCCTTTGTTATGAAAGGTGCCCGTCTGCTGTGAACTTTCCTGAATTTATCAAAGATCTCCGCCAGTTCTTTAAAAAAACAGGCATGGACAGCCGTGAAGCTCACGGAGGCTTTTTCCAGTCTTTAATGCGGACCATGACATTTCCGGAACTTAAAACAGATCGCTGGGCATGGCTGCCGGATAATATCCAGATCGATAATAAGAGCAAAGTGCTTTTTTTTGGCGGGTGTGCTCCTTTTTTTGATACATTTTTTAAAAACCATCTTGGCGTGCAGACTTCTGACATTATAGTTGACAGTATTCGCCTGTTAAACTTCTTTGATATCAAACCAGCTCTTCTGGAAAATGAGCGATGCTGCGGCCATGATTTACTGTGGTCCGGAGATTTGGAAAACTTTTTAAAGCTTGCCAGGTTAAATGTTGATTTGATCCATTCGCTTGACATTAAAGAAGTTATTACAGCCTGTCCGGAGTGTTACCGGACATTGAAACATGACTATGCACAATATGGTTTTGAGCTAAAATTCAAGGTAACTCATCTTTATGATTTTCTTGAGAAAAAGATTGACGAAGGGGCTGTTGGATTTAAAAAAGTTAATAAAAAACTGACTTTTCAGGATCCATGTCGTTTAAGCAGGTTTGAAAAAAGAGCCGACCTTCCAAGAATGTTGATAAAAAATCTTAAGACAGACGGTTTCCAGGAAATGCGCGACAGCGGAATATCCTCCATCTGCTGCGGCAACAACGCATGGGTTGGATGTGATTCATTCAGCAAAGCTCTTCAGACAAAACGTCTGAGACAGGCTCGTGATACAGGAAGCAATCTTCTTGTCACAGCCTGCCCCAAATGCCAGATTCATCTGAAATGTGCAATGAAGGATCCTTTTCTTGGAGATGAGCTGTGCATGGAAATGATAGATTTAACGAGCCTTATAGCAAAGACTATTTACCGAAAATAAAATCGATCATGGCTCAAGCGCCAAGTTATTTTTACCGGGGAGAGACTGAAAAAAAAGTAAAAGGTATGACAATGAAAAAAAATGCTGCGGAAAATATTTCAACAAGCCCGGGTCAGACCGTACGAATTGGTGTTTATGTATGCCACTGCGGTCTGAATATTGCCCGGACTGTAAACTGCCGTTATGTGGCTGAGACAGCATCGGAAATAGACGGAGTTGTTGTTTCAAAAGATATAGATTATGCCTGTTCAGAACCAGGTCAGCAGGAAATCAAAAATGATATTTTGGAACATGGATTGGATCGCATCGTTGTAGCTTCCTGTTCCCCAAGAATTCATGAACCCACCTTCCGCCAGATGATACAATCAGCAGGGCTTAATCCTTTTCTTCTTGAAATGGCCAATCTGCGTGAACACTGCAGCTGGGTTCATATTAATGAGCCTGAAGCTGCGACACAAAAGGCTGTAACTCTGGTAAAAATGGCGGTATCAAGAGTTCGCATACTTTGCCCTCTTGCCGGAGAAAAGGTTCCGCTGACAAAACGCACCCTGGTAATAGGCGGTGGGATCGCCGGGATACAGGCGTCTCTTGATCTTGCTGAAAACGGTTATGAAGTTGTTCTTGTCGAGAAAAATCCATCAATCGGTGGAATCATGGCACAGCTTGATAAAACCTTTCCAACCATGGACTGTTCCATCTGAATTCTCGGGCCAAAGATGACGGATGCCGGTCGGCATCCTAAAATAAAACTTTACACCATGAGCGATGTGGTTAGTGTTGAAGGATATGTTGGAAATTTTAATGTAAACATATTAAAACACGCCCGTTATATAGATGAAAAAGAGTGTACTGCCTGCGGAGATTGCGCCAAAGCATGTCCAGTGGTTTGTCCGGACGATTTCAACGCGGGTCTTTCAACACGTAAGGCTATTTTCAGTCCATTTCCCCAGGCTGTTCCTTCGGCATATGTTCTCAATATTAATGAGTGCCTTGGTCATAATCCTTCTGTTTGCGCAAAATGTACAGATGCCTGCGAAAAGGGCTGTATTGATTTTCACATGTCCGACCAGGAAATTAAGGAAAAAGTTGGGTCAATAATTGTGGCTACCGGTCTTAAACCATATGATCCAACAGAACTCGATGAATATGGATATACACGGTTTAAAAATGTATTAACCAGCCTTGAGTTTGAACGCCTTATAAATGCCGGAGGACCTTCAAAAGGAAATCTGATCCGATTAACAGACAAAAAACATCCTGAATCCATTGGCTTTATACAGTGTGTCGGATCCCGTTCATTAAGCAAAGGGGGCGGCTACTGTTCCAATGTCTGCTGCATGAATACAATCAAGAGTACTCTTGTGCTTAAAGAGCATTATCCTGATATTGATATAAAGGTTTTTTATATCGATATCAGGGCATTTGGAAAAGGATTCGAAGACCTTTACAGGCGGAGTCGCAGATCAGGTGTACATTATTTAAGAGGTCTGCCCGGAACAGTTGAAGAACTTCCCAATAAAAGCCTCAGGGTTTTTGTTGAAAATACTGCCACAGAAAAACTGGAATCATTTGATCTGGATATGCTTGTACTGGCTGTTGGGCTTAAGCCACCCGAAAGCGTTCAAAAAATCAGGGAAATGCTGGGACTTCAGTTGACATCTGATGGTTTTTTCCTGGAAGCCCATCCAAAACTGCGACCTGTAGATGCTGCGACCAAGGGTATTTTTTATGCCGGATGTGCCGAAGGCCCCAAGGATATTAAAGAAAGTGTTACTCAGGCATCTGCTGCTGCTGCGCGTTCCATGGGTTTAATGAATAAAGGAGAAATAACAACCGAACCGGTTACAGCCGTGGTGCTTACAGAGCAATGCAAATCGTGCGGTAAATGTGCCGAGGTGTGTCCCTATAATGCAATTACGGTTGATGTTAAGAAAAAAACTCCTGCTGTGGTTAATTCAGCCGCATGCACAGGCTGCGGCACCTGTGCTGCAGAGTGTGCTTTCGGGGCAATCATAATCGACCATTTTACCGATGAACAGATTACAGCTCAGATTGATGCCATATTAGAAGACCGTCCTCAGGAAAAAGTCCTGGCGTTTGCCTGTAACTGGTGTTCTTATGCAGGAGCAGATTATGCAGGAGTTTCTCGTCTTCAATATCCAGCCAGCGTACATATTATACGAACCATGTGCTCGGGCCGGGTGGATAAAAAGTTTATCTGGTATGCATTTCTCAAGGGAGCGCCAGTTGTTCTTGTAAGTGGATGTCATATAGGTGACTGCCACTATATTGATGCAAACCACTGGACTTTAAAGAGGATTCAGAAACTGCATAAAAAAATGGAGCAAAAAGGCATCAAAACCTCAAGGCTTCAGCTGGAATGGATCAGCGCCGGAGAAGGAGTTCGATTTGCAGAGGTAATGAATAAAATGGAAAAAATCCGGCAAAAAGTTTCAAGCAGTGAAATTGCTGAGACAATAAAAATATTAA
>CAYYMU010000086.1:0-8226 GCA_964472445.1 uncultured Desulfobacteraceae bacterium | reverse complement strand
AGTTATTTGTAAGTTATTTGTAAGTTATTTGTAAGCGACATTGAGCAGTTTTGGAATCCCAAAAATGCTCATAGAGCGAACAAATCTTACTTTTTACGACACCATCATTAATGAGACTTTTGCAAAATACCCCTTTTTGGCCAATTACTTTGTCAGGCCCCAGTACCATCTGCAGGAGCTACGGGGTAAACTCAAATCTTAACCAGCCTAAGGCTGATAAATCCTCGAAATACTCAATGTATTCCTACGTTTAAAATTTTCGTCTTTCTTGAACTTGAGCAAAATTGAACATTTTTCAAAAGTCTCTAAGAAAATGGTTGTGCACCCTCTATCGAATCTTTTTCAGAATCACATAGGCCAAAAAGTTGACCGGGATCAATCCGCGACACAGACTGCATTACTTATCGCTGCTTCCTCCCGGACCTGACGAGGTTCGTAACCGTATGTTGCGCGGTGACCGGTCAGTATGACCTGTAGTTTTTCTAAAATAAAACCCTTTAGAGGGAATTCGGCCCCGCATGAAGCGGATTTCGGGAAAAGGGCACCGCTAACTCCCCGCTTAGCACAACCATATATAGTTATAATTCATAATCTCATTTTTTCAAGAAAAAAATCCAAAAATTACTTTTAAATATCTTTTGCATATCCTCGTGTTCGGCATACAGGTTTTTTATTGACTTCTAAGCATACCTGTCATAATTTTATTTTATTCTGAAAAACATGGTCTTATGACCCATGTCACTTATATCGGGCTTTGCCTGAGACCTTTGCAGTGTGCAATCCAAGCCACGTTTTCCGGGCGTGGATTTTTACTTGTAATGGCAAATAATCCATTAAAATTGATGCATATGATAAAAAAGTTTTTTACTCCGATATTACTGGCCTTTTATCTTATAAGTTCTGGCTGTGCTTTTCTTGCTGCGGGCGCTGGTACTGGAGCAGCAGTTTATACTTATAAATGCGGTGAACTGAAAAAATTCTATCAGGCATCTTTTGACAAAACAATTGCCGCTTGCAATGCAGCTTTAAAAAGCCTTAAAATAAATGTTACAGAAAAAACACCACCTGGTGTTACCGCTGTAATCAAAGGCAAAAGCGCTGACAATAAATTAATTGAAATAAAAATTGTAATGATAACAGACAAAATTACGCAGATTTCCGTACGTTCAGGCCATGTAGGAGTGTGGAACAAAAAAAGATCCGAGTTAATTCATGCCAGTATTGCTCAAAGGCTATAATAAATTATTTTTTACTGTAAAAAAAACCATTACAACTTACCGGATGTTTCAACCCGGTGATTCTGTATTGATATGTGTGTCAGGAGGGCCTGATTCTGTAGCACTGCTTCATATATTATCTTCACTGGCTCCTGAATTTTCCTTTAGGCTTGGGATAGCCCATCTTAATCACTGCCTCCGCGATAACGACTCGGATAATGACGCTGAATTTGTTGCATCACTTGCAGAACTCCTTAATCTAACATGTTATATCGGCAAAAAGGATGTTTACGCGTATCAGCGTGAGCATAAACTTTCTGTGGAGGAAGCAGCCAGGCATGTTCGATATGCTTTTTATGATGATATCGCAAAAAAAAACGGGTTTAATAAAATTGCTCTTGGCCATCATTCTGATGACAATGCAGAACTTATGTTAATGTATCTGTTTAGAGGAAGCGGCCCTTTAGGGATTGCGGGAATTCCTCCTGTAAGAAACAGCAAACACAGTGACAGTCAGATTGTAAGGCCTCTTATAAACGCAACAAGATCAGAAATAATAGATTTTTTAAAAACAGAAAAATTGCAGTATGTTTTCGATAAATCCAACAGTGATATGAAACACCTTAGAAACAGGGTGCGTCATGAATTGATTCCCTTATTAAAAAATTCATATAATCCAAGGATAGTCGAAACACTTAACCGTTTTGCCTTAATTATAAGATCTGAAGAAAAATGGATTGACGGAAAAATAATTTCACTGCTTGATGATTCTGTTGTATCTATTAAAACTGACGAAATTGTCGTTTCTGTGTCAAAGATTAGCGGAATGGATTCAGCAGCGCAACGACGGATACTAAGAAAAGCGATTGCTACGGTAAAAGGCGATTTAAGACGAATTGCATTTTCTCACATTAATTCGGCAATAATTCTTTTAAAATCCAGACGTTTGTCTGCCAGCATCGATTTGCCGGACCGTATCAGAATTAGCAGGGACAAAGATTTTCTTTGCATTAAAAAAGAAAAGAAAAATTTGCGGCATCTGAGCCTAAAGGCCGCCTGCACTAAAACATTTCCTTTTGAATATACTTTAACAAAACCAGGGCATGAGCCCGAATCAATATTTATAAAAGAAATCAACATGTTTTTGAAACTTTCGCAAATATTGATTAATGAACTAAACAACATGCAATATGCAGAACACAATATTGCTTTTTTTGATATGGCTGATATTGTTTCTCCTTTAACTCTAAGGTCATTCATACCCGGTGATTTTTTTCAGCCGCTTGGAATGTCCGGTACCCAAAAGTTGAAAAATTTTTTTATAAACAATAAAATTCCGGCATCTGATCGTTCAAGATATCCTGTCCTGCTCAGCAAAGGCAGAATAATATGGATTGCTGGTCTGAGAATAGCTGATTCAGTAAAGATAAAACCATCAACAAAAATTGTGCTAAAGGCCGAACTTATGCTTGCCTAATTAGCAATAATGATTAATATATATGGCATTAATTAGTCCGACAACAAATCTCTTTTATGGAGGTATTATTTTTTGAACCAATTTTATAAAAATCTTTCTTTATGGATAGTCATCACATTGATGATGATAATGTTATATAATCTTTTCAGTCAGCAGCAGCACACGCCTGAAACAGGTATTAATTACACTGAATTTCTTGCCATGGTGGAAAGTGAAAGGGTCGCGGATGTGGTTATACAGGGTCAGGAAATCCTGGTTACTGATACAAACCGCAATCGTTTCAAAGTGTTTGCCCCACAGGATGCGGATCTTATAAAAATTCTCAGGCAAAAGGGCGTATCTATCAACGTAAAACCTCCAGCTGAGTCGCCATGGTATATATCTATTCTTGTTTCATGGCTTCCAATGATTGTTTTAATAGGGATATGGATATTTTTTATGCGTCAAATGCAGTCCGGAGGTGGCAAGGCTCTTTCATTTGGAAAGAGTCGCGCTCGGCTGCAATCTGAAAAGTCAACCAAGGTTACGTTTGAGGATGTCGCGGGAATAGATGAGGCAAAAGAGGAACTTGGTGAAATTGTTGATTTTCTTAGAGAACCCAAAAAGTTTACTCGCCTTGGAGGACGAATACCCAAAGGAGTCCTTTTAATGGGACCTCCAGGAACAGGCAAGACTCTTCTTGCACGGGCGATTGCCGGTGAAGCTGGAGTTCCTTTTTTCAGCATAAGCGGTTCGGATTTTGTCGAGATGTTTGTCGGTGTAGGAGCATCACGCGTAAGGGATCTTTTTGCCCAGGGTAAAAAAAATGCTCCATGTATTATATTTATCGACGAACTTGATGCTGTGGGAAGGCACAGAGGCGCCGGAGTCGGAGGAGGACATGATGAAAGAGAACAGACGTTAAACCAGCTTCTCGTTGAAATGGACGGATTTGAATCAAACGAAGGCGTTATTCTGATATCTGCCACAAACCGTCCGGATGTGCTTGATCCTGCTCTTTTGCGTCCAGGTCGTTTTGACCGCCAGATAGTTGTTCCACTGCCTGATATACAGGGCAGGGAAAAGATTCTTAAGGTTTACATTAAAAAAATACCTTTGGCATCTGATGTTGACTCAAATATCCTTGCAAAGGGAACACCTGGTTTTTCAGGAGCTGATCTGGAAAATCTCGTTAATGAAGCAGCTCTTCTTGGTGCTAAGAGGAACAAGGAAAGGGTTGACATGTCTGACCTGGAAGATGCAAAGGATAAGGTTTACATGGGGCTGGAACGCAAGTCAAAAGTCGTCAGGGAGGAAGATAGAAAGATAACAGCATACCACGAAGGGGGACACGCTCTTGTTGCGCGTTTGCTTCCTTATACAGATGCGGTTAATAAAATAACCATCATACCAAGAGGTATGGCAGCAGGTATGACATGGTTTTTGCCCGAAGAAAGAGATTTCAAATTTAAAGACCAGCTTGAGAACGAGCTTTCAGTTGCGTTTGGAGGACGGGCAGCCGAAGAGATTATTTTTAACAGAATTACTACCGGAGCGGCAAATGATATTAAACAGGCAACTGAACTTGCCCAGCGGATGGTGCGTTCCTGGGGTATGAGTAAAAAGCTTGGCCCTCTTTCTTATGCAAAGAATGAAGAACAGATTTTTCTTGGCCGTGAAATATCTCAGCACAGGGATTACTCGGAAGAAACAGCAAAACAAATAGATGCGGAAGTAAATGTTTTTATCAAAAACGCATACACCCGGGCCGAAAATATATTAAAGGAAAACATAGACATTCTTCATAAGCTTGCTCAGCTTCTTCTTGACAAGGAGACCGTCAAGGGAGAAGAGCTTGATGAACTTATACACTCCATGAAGCCTGAGTTTGAGTTGTCGCCAAAGGAATCTGAAGATAAGGCAGATGAAAAAGTATAATTTTTTGTGGGGCAAACACTCTTTATCTTTTGGCGCACGCACCCTGATAACGGGTATTTTAAATGTAACTCCAGATTCATTTTCTGACGGTGGTAATTTTTTTTCAACAAGCGCTGCTGTTGCTCATGGAGAAAAACTTGTTGAACACGGAGCAGACATAATTGATGTCGGAGGTGAATCTTCCCGTCCTTTTTCAAAACCGGTTTCTGTTGAGGAGGAGTGCAAACGCGTTGTTCCTGTAATAGAAAAGCTGTCAAAACATGTTTCAATACCTATTTCCATTGATACCACAAAATCAGAAGTAGCCAGGCAGGCTATTGAGGCCGGGGCTTCCATAATAAATGATATAAGTGCTTTGCGCAGTGATGATCAAATGGCATTTGTCGCTGCTGAATACGGGGTGCCGGTAATTTTGATGCATATGAATGGCACCCCTCAATCAATGCAGATAAAACCGTTTTATAACGATGTTATCAGTGAAATAAAAGAGTTTCTTGAAAATGCGATAATCATAGCTGAAAAAAGCGGGATTTCAAGATCAAGAATAATTATTGACCCTGGAATCGGTTTTGGCAAGACAGTTGAACATAATCTTCTTTTAATCAACAACCTGCATAAATTTGAAAGTTTTGATGTACCTGTCCTTGTCGGGCCTTCAAGAAAATCTTTTATCAGAAATATTCTATTTGACAAACCATTCGGGGATATCAAGGCTGATATGCCTGCGCTGGAAACCGGCACCCAGGCAGCGGTTGCTGCCGCAGTTTTACATGGCGCTCACATGGTACGTGTCCATGACGTAGCAGGAACATATAAAACAGTAAAAATCATAGATGCCATTAAAAATGTTCACAGTTCAACCTTGATGAACTCGTAAAAAGTCTTAAAAACGCGAACCTGATAACCTGAATATTTACTATGCTTTTAGTTATAGATATTGGAAATACTAACATTGTAATGGGTGTTTACGATGGCACTGTTCTCCTGAAAGACTGGCGGATTTGCACAGAAAAAAACATAACCCAGGACAAATTCAACCTTATGTTGTCCAGTCTTTTTGCAGAAGGCGGCATCAAACCAGATGAAATAGATAAAACCATAATTTCCTCCGTTGTCACATCAATGGCAGACATTCTGGATGCATTCTGTCGGAAATATTTAGGCCATACTCCGTATTGGGTCGATGCAAAATCACCAACAGGAATGCCAATTCTTTACACAGATCCAACAGAGGTCGGTGCGGACAGAATTGTAAATGCAGTGGCAGCCTTTCATAAATATAAAACCAGCCTTATTGTTGTGGATTTTGGCACAGCAACAACCTTTGATGCTGTTTCGGCAAAAGGGGAATATCTTGGAGGTGCGATCAGCCCCGGGATTATGATTTCTGCTGAGGCTTTGTTTAAAAAAGCATCCAGACTGCCTGCAGTTGAAATTTTGAGGCCCCCTGAGATGGTAATAGGTAAAAACACTTCAGACAGTATGAAATCCGGTATTATTTACGGACATGCGGGTATTGTGGATGGGATTGTCAGGCGTATAAAAAAAGAGATGGAAACCAGCCCCAAAATAATCGCCACAGGAGGGCTTTCTAAAATAATGACTGAAATTTGTGAAAGCATCGATCTGGCAGATAACTTCCTTACACTGGAAGGTTTGCGCATTATTTATGATAAGCTAAAAAACCTTCAATAAAGTTTTTCTTTTGATTACACTGTTATTGTTTTAATGAGAGCATTTCTGAAAACACAGTAAAAAGCAGTATTGTCAGACAGCCCCTTTTTAATAATTTTTTCTGTTTCATCTATATGTTTTATATTAACAACAAGATTAACGCTTTTACTAAACGCTTTCATATTATCCATTGTACGAAATTGTCTGGTAATAAGAACTACAAAAATTTTACGTCTTATAGGCATGGAAAGCTGTTTTAGATGTTTCATGACATTATTTTCATCCGGATTTTCGGAGCCAAATACTTCATCTAATATTACCAGATCAAAAACATGGAAGCGCATCTGTTTAAGAGCATCTCTGTCAGATTCCGGTTCTGTAATATTATATCCCATGTTTTCCAGAGCCGATCTTACTTTACCTCGAAAAGCAGGATCCTGCTCACACAAAAGAGCTGTTTTTTCTCCTTCTCCCAAAAAATCAAAGGGGTTTTGCGATGCATCGTAAGTTCCGGAACCCACTTCGTCGATGATGGTTTTACTGGCCTCAGGCTCTGATGCTTGGGATGTTTGGACGTTGATTTTGTTTTTACACTTTGGGCATAAAATGGTAAAATTCTTATTTTTGGGGATTTTTTCATCCTGAATTTTAAACCGGCCTTTGCACTGGTTACAGCTAATTTCCATTATTACCTCTTTTTTCCATAATCACGATCAACATGCAGGTCCTCGATATCTGTGGTGGCCTCACCGCGTACGCTTTTGACTGAATCGATTCCTCGTCCTACAATTCCTTTGCGGGAAGCATAAGCCGTGGCAGTTTCTTCTGTAATAAGACCTTTTTCATATAATTGTATAATATAATCGTCAAACGTTATCATGCCGAAGGCTTTTCCAGCATTAATTATTTCATAAAAGGTTTTTCCCTCTGATTCTCCATTTAGAATCGTGTCCTTTACACGAAGGTTTGTTCCCATGATTTCAAAGGCAGCCACACGCCCTCCGCCAACCTTGGGAAGAAGTCTCTGACATACTATCCAGCGGACTGTGTCGGCAAGTCTGATTCGAATCTGTTTTTCTTCCTCTGTACTGAACATGCCAAGGATACGGTTTATTGTCTGCCCCGCATCTACAGTGTGAAGAGTGCTTAATACCAGATGACCTGTCTCGGCAGCGCTAAGACCTATATCAACTGTTTCCCTGTCACGCATTTCGCCAACCAGAATTACTTTGGGCGCCTGACGCAGAGCAGCTCTGAGACCGTTGGCAAAGGTATCAAAATCATTGCCCATCTCCCGCTGATTGAAAGTAGATTTTTTATGCGGATGTTGATATTCTACAGGGTCTTCAAGTGTCACAATATGAACGGACTGACTCTCATTTATGTCGTTGAGAAGCGCTGCAAGAGAGGTTGTTTTTCCAGATCCTGTGGCGCCGGTAACAAGAATAATTCCATTCTTTTCCTGAGCCATTTTCTCAAAGGCAATGGGAAGCTCAAGTCTCTCACGTGTAGGAATCGTGGATTCCAGTTTTCGCAAAACAATCGAATAATTACTCATTTGAGAAAAAATGTTTACCCTGAAACGGGCCTTGCCTGGAAGTTCGTAGGATGAATCACATGAACCCTCTTTCAGAAGTGTCTCAGTAAGGCGAGGATCCTGATGAATCAGATTAAGAGCAAAGATTTCTGTTTGGAAAGGAGTTAATTCGCGAAAAGAAGGGTCAATTTCAACAGGAATGAGCTCGCCTGATTTTTCCACCTGAAATGGTTTGCCCACAGTAATATTTAAATCTGAAATATTGTCGCCAGTATCAAGCATCTTTGTTAATATATAATCAATTTCCTGCTTTCTCATTATATAATCTCCATTTAAGACCTCGCAACAACCATTTTAGGCTCTTCTCCAATTTAGTTGGAGAAAAGGGTCCAAGGATTCAAGGG
>CAYYMU010000085.1:0-8228 GCA_964472445.1 uncultured Desulfobacteraceae bacterium | reverse complement strand
GTTAAGGTGTCGCTTCGCTCCATTAATTTATATAAAATTAGCTGCGCCAAAGGCGTATTCATTAACATTAGGCATTTTAGGCACTTTAGGCACTTTAGCTCACTTATAAGTCTTCAACTCATATAGGGTTAACACCTGTATATTAAATACGTCACCGTATTTACGAATCAAAGCACTAAGTCGTTGAGACCTCAACTTCATCAAAATCTAAAATTACCAAAAGAAGGTTCTCCAATCGGTTTAAGAAGGCTTACCTCAAGTGCCATGGCGAGCCACTCGCGAAGTTCCAGAAATTTTAAAACCCTGTCATTTAAAAGACGGGATCCGCAGTAAAAAGGATGAGCCTCTCCGTCATATTTTTCAATCATCTTTTGACGGAAGGCTTCCTTTTCTTCCTCAGTCATTGGATTTCCTCTGGCTTCCCGTTTTCTTTGTTCAATAAAAAGAAGTACGCCTGCTGCGCTGCGTCCGCTCATTACAGATGTTCGGGCTCTCATGGTGGCAAACAGAAAATTAGGTCTGTATGCCCTGCCGCACATGCCATAATTGGCAGCACCATTATCAGGACCTATTACTATTTGAATTCGCGGAACCTGAGCGCAGGAAACAGCCCGCACCATATCTGCTCCGTATTTGCCTATCCCCATATGTTCTGATTCCGATCCAACCATGTATCCAGGTGAACTCTGGATAAACAGCAGGGGTATTTTTTCCTGGCAGCACCTTACGATCCATTCAGTAGCCTTGCGCGCAGCTTCAAAAAATATGATTCCAACGCCATTTGAAGCAACTACACCTGTGGGTATCCCCTTGATACGTATTTTGCCTGTTAGAATATTATCTCCCCTGCCAGGGGCATAATTACCTTTATATTCGATAAAATAACTGTCATCAGCTATGGCTCCTAAAAATTTTCTGGTGTCAATTCCCTTATGAACCCCGGCCGGCATCATTTCGTATAATGTCTCCACAGTTGTTTCAGGAGAAGTCTGTGCGTAACGATGCAGATGGATTTTTTGAGGTGGCTCAAGAGATAAAATTTCACGAACCTTGTCTATTGCTCCATCCTGATTGGCACAAAAATGATCTGCTCCGCCTGATATGTGTGTATGAACCTTTGCACCTCCCAGGTCTTCGGCAGAAATAACTTCACCTGTTGCCATTTTAACCAGGGGCGGTCCTCCTAAAAAGGAATACGACATCTGATCTATCATTATTGACTGGCAGGCCATAAAAACAATATAAGCGCCTCCTGCCGTGTTTCCTCCTGTACTCATTGTAATCTGTTTAAGCCCTCTGGCAGACATGCGGGCCATGTTATAAAACATGGAGCCAAAGTGCTGGTCATCAGGAAAAACATCAGCCTGCATAGGCAAAAAAGCGCCTCCTGAATCTGCAATATAAACGCAGTTCAAACCGCATTTTTCTGCAATAGCCTGCGCGCGCATGTGTTTTTTAAGGGTAATGGGAAAATAAGTTCCAGCCTTAACTCTGCTGTCGTTGGCAAGGATCATTGTCCAGTTGCCGTGTATTTTACCTATACCCGTAACTATACCGCCGCATGGAACATCAGAAACTTCGGGGTAATCCACACCAAAACCCGCAATACGGCTGAGTTCAAAAAACTGCGTGCCTGGATCAATCAGTTTCTGAACAAGGTCGCGAACTGGTTTTTTACCATTTTTTGCAAGCTTGTTTACGGCCTTTTCTCCACCAGGCCACATGGCCTTGTAAACCAGTTCATCAAGCTTTTGTTCCTCTTTTTCCCAATGCGATCGGTTTTCCATACTATTGCCAGTCATATTTATTTCCCTTTATATACAGGTTTTCTTTTTTCACGAAAAGCAGCCAGGCCTTCCAGTCTATCCTTTGTGGGTATTGTCACCCAATATGCATTTGATTCAATGGCAAGGCCTGTATTAAGGTCTGTCTCCAGACCATAATTTATTGCATATTTGGCCTGTTCAATAGCTATTGGACCTGCCTGGCAAATCATGGCCGCCATTTTTTTACATTCATCAAGGAGGTCATCCTGGCTGCAAATGCTGTTTACAAGACCGATTTGCAATGCCTCCTGCGCATCTACCCTTCGGCCTGTAAAAATAAGCTCTTTGGCTTTGCCTCTTCCTATAAGCCTTGGAAGCCTCTGGGTTCCGCCTGCCCCTGGAATTATTGCAAGGCGTGTCTCAGTTAATCCCATTGAAGCGTTAGCTGATGCTATGCGTATATCACATGCAAGTGCAAGCTCTGTCCCTCCGCCAAGTGCTATTCCGTTTACTGCCGCAATAACAGGCTTGTTTAACAGTTCGATTGAAGTAAAGAGATTCCTGATAGTAAAAATAAAATCTTTAACCTGAAGTTCATCCATGCTCGCTCGTTCTTTAAGGTCTGCTCCGGCACAGAAAGCCTTTTGACCGGCGCTGGTTATTATTATTACCCTGATGTCCGGTTCAAGGCGCAGTTGTTCAACCTCTTTCTTAAGGGCATACAGCAGGGAAAAATTCAGCGCATTCATTATCTCAGGGCGGTTCAGAGTAAGTATTGCAACATTATCCTGTTTTTCTATTAGCAGAGAATTATCACTCATCTATTCCTCCATATTTTTGAGACCGGGGTCTCATTTTCCAGATAAAAGGCCTTTATCAATCCTCACTCCTTAACAACCTATATAGCGCGCAATTACTATTCTCTGTATTTCAGAAGTCCCTTCACCAATATCAAGAAGCTTCTGGTCTCTGTAAAAACGCTCTACATTGTATTCCTTCATCAGCCCGTATCCGCCGTGAATCTGCACAGCATGATTCGCTACTCTGCCCATCAGCTCTGAACAATACAGTTTGCTCATGGCTGCTTCTTTTTCAAAGGGTCTGTTATGATCTTTCAGCCAGCAGGCCTTATAAAGAATATTCCTGGCGCATTCTATCTCAACAGCACAATCAGCGAGTTTAAAGGCAATTGCCTGAAATTTGCATACAGGCTGTCCAAACTGAACCCTGCCTTTTGAATATTTCAAAGCTGCTTCATAAGCTCCCTGAGCCCCTCCCAGCCCCATGGCAGCTATGGAAAGTCTGCCATTATCAAGGGTTTTCAGCATCTGGTGAAAACCATCCCCTTTTTTGCCAAGCATATTTTCTTTGGGGATTCGCACATCATCAAAATAAAGTTCTGCTGTATTGGATGACCTCCACATCATTTTTTTATGCATTGTAACAGCTTTAAAGCCGGGTGTTCCATGTTCTACAAGAAAACAGGTGTATTCCGGCTTTCCGCTGGGTCTTGTTCCTGTTACAGCCTGAACAGTCACACCTGTGGAAAGTTCACAGGCTCCGTTAGTTATAAAAATTTTTGATCCATTAAGAACCCATTCATTGCCATCCGGAACTGCCGTTGTTTTGCTTCCACCAGCGTCAGAACCAGCAGAAGGCTCTGTCAAACCAAAACCCCAGAGAGCCTCGCCTGTGCAAAGTTTTGGAAGATATTTCTTTTTTTGATTTTCACTGCCGAAGTAGTATATGGGACCTATTCCAAGTGAGTTTCCTGCGGCAATAGTTGCTGCCTGAGAACCATCTACCCTTGCAATTTCTTCTACTGCGATTATGTAGGAAAGGCTGTCCATGGCCTGGCCTTCGTATTCTTCTGAAACAAACATTCCAAAAAGTCCAATCTCACCCATCTTTTTTGTAAGCTCAATCGAAAATTCTTCTTTTTCATCCAGTTCACCGGCTACAGGAGCGATTTCCTTTTCAGCAAATCTTCTAACTTCTCTGCGAATCATTTCCTGTTCCTTTGTTAAATCAAAATTCAACTTGACCTCCTCTTTGCAGGCTGCATTCAGGAATACTCAAAACCTGATTGATCGTAAACAAATGGGACTTTTTACGACGCCATCAGGGTTGATAAATTCGTAAAAAGTCAACAACTTAACTCTTTTAATTGATTAATATATTACTTACTGAACGGTCGTTCAGATTATTAATTTTCTATATTTTCCTGCACTGGTTTGTCAATATTTTTCTTAGCAGAAAATTTTTTAACAAGTGCTGTTATTTGTTATTTGGCGCAAAGGAATAGATCTTAACAGACTAATATAATTGATGGTTTTTATCTAATTGTGTTCCTCGAAATAACAAAATTCAAAGGTATCGGCAAATCTGATAATTGGAAAAAAGATTGGAGTTATAAGGGATAGAAATGGAATCAAAATTGATGGTGTCGTAAAAAGTAAGATTCGTCGAATGTGTCATTTTGACCGCAAAAAGAAATCTTATGTTTCTGCAGGAAAATATACCATAGAGGTCTTTTTTAATTCCTGAAGACTGAATAAAAGGATATAAGAGGTTGCTGAGGTTGCTTCAGACAGGCTTTGCGCTATATTTCTGCATGACTCTTCATCTCTGGCATGTATCATGGTATAAAGATTATATGGCCAGTCACCGTTGGGATCTCGCCTGTAACAGTGTGAAACTTCCCTGAAAGAAGCCATCTTTTCACCCACACTGTTTATCCGGTCTTCATCAACCTCCCAGGCTACCATGGCGTTTGAAGTAAACCCTGACTTCTGGTGTCTCAGGGTTGCGCCAAACCGGCGCATTACTCCTCTTTCGCAAAGGTCGTTCAAGACATCCAGCAGTTTTTCTTCTGAAATTTGTAATTTTTCCGCTATGGCAAGATATGGACGCTTTGTGACGGGAATATTCCCCTGAATTGACGACACGATAAGTTTTTCAAGTTTTGTTAACATAATATTAACATTATAAAGAGTTAACCCATTAAAAGTCAAGATTTTTTGAAAACCAGGGCTATCTATTTTTTTTCAGCAAACAGTCTCATAATATCTGCTTCTGTAGCTCTACAGATTCCCCTTTCGGTTATAAGGCCGGTAACAAGCCTCGCAGGAGTTACATCAAAAGCAAAATTTGCCGCCGGACTTTGTTCAGGAGAAACCATAACACTTCTTATTTCTCCGTGATCAAGGCCTTGAACATATTTAATTTCATCAGGACTTCGTGTTTCTATATCTATCTCCTTAATTCCATCTTTCATGCTCCAGTCAAAGGTACTCGAAGGAAGCGCAACATAAAAAGGTATGTTGTTGTCTCTGGCAGCAAGAGCCTTGAGATATGTTCCGATTTTATTAGCAACATCTCCGGTGCGGGTAGTTCTGTCTGAACCGACTATTACAATATCCACCATGCCATGCTGCATAAGATGACCGCCCGCATTATCGGCAATTATTGTATGCCTGACACCCTTTTCGCCAAGTTCCCATGCCGTCAACCTTGAGCCCTGGTTAAGAGGCCTTGTCTCATCCACCCACACATGAACATCTATGCCTTTTTCAAATGCAGCATATATCGGGGCAGTTGCGGTTCCATATTTTATGCAGGCAAGCCATCCTGCATTGCAATGAGTGAGAATATTGACTGTTTTGCTTTGTTTTTTACGGCTTATATCTTCAATCAGTTTTAGACCGTTTTCGCCTATTGCCCTGCAGTTTTCAATTTCTGCTTCAACAATTCTTCCAGCCTCATTAAGGGCAGCCTTAATCTTTTCAGATAAGGTTTTTACTTTAAGAGTTTCAGATAAAACCCTGTCAACAGCCCATGCAAGATTAACAGCTGTAGGCCTTGCTGATTTTATTCTTTTACATTCTTCTAATATATAATCATCGCTTTTCAGCTTATCTCCGGCATTCAACACGGCAAGATAAACACCATATGCTCCTGCAGCACCTATCAGAGGGGCGCCTCTTACACAGGTTTCCTTTATGGCATTTATTATATCATCAACGTTTTTGAGCTCCGCGACTACAAGCTGATGTGGCAGCAATCTTTGATCTATTACCTTAACAATATTTAAATCAGCACTAAGCCATATTGTTCTCATATTTTTATTGCCTATAGATCCTTCCTTGCTCTGGCAACATTTTGAACATCTCCCATTACAATCAAGATCAATCCCTCTTTCAGGAGCTGGGAAGGAACAGGATTAAATTCAATTTCTCCTGAATCTTTTTTTAAGCCTAAAATCAGCAGATTATATTTGTCCCTGATTCCTGATTCGCTGATTTTTTTTCCTGCGGCATGGGAGCCCTCTGAAATTTTTATTTGATGAATTCTTAAATTATGTTTACTGCTCCGAAGCATGGTGTCAAGAAAGTCAACGGCAGCAGGACGAATCATTTCAGAGGCCATTCTCAGCGCACCGATAAAATTCGGCGATACAACGCTATTTGCTCCAGCCTTTTTGAGTTTCGCTTCAAGCTTCGGATTTGTCATTCTGCTTATTATCCGTATATCACTCTTAAGCATTCTTGCTGTCATTGTAATATAAAGATTATCCTTATCTGAAGGAAGAGCAATTATAATTCCAGCTGCTCTTTTGATTCCAGCTGATAAAAGATTCTGATCATCTGTAGCATCACCCCTGACGTAAAGCAGGTTTTCTATATCACTGCAATTCGTAATATTTTCTTCCTCAAGCTCTATAAGAACCACCTGTTCTTTGTTTTTAATAAGTTCGGCAACAAGTGGGCATCCTGTTTCGCCTCCGCCGCATACAATATAATGATTATTCAACTGCTTTATCTGTTTATTCATCTGTTTTTTCCTCAATATTCCGGACAGTTCCCCCTCAACCAGCAGTGCTGTCATGCTGCTGATTGCATAGAGTAAGATCCCCATTCCAAAGGTAATGAGAACCATGGTAAATATCTGTGCAATGGGATTACCTGTAACCTGGAGAACCTCACCGTAACCAACGCTGGTTAATGAGATTACCGTCATGAATATGCAATCTATAAACTTTGGCTTTCCGCCATATAGAATATAATAGCCTATGCTTCCTGTCGATATAACAAGAACAATAGCAATCAGCACAAAATAGAGTCTTTTTTTAATATTCATGGAAAAACTTTTTAACTGAATTTTTTTGCGGCCTCAAAACCAAGTTCAAAAGCCTTTAAATTGGATTCTAAAAAGGCTTTTTTGGTCTTTGCTTTTATTGCTTCTTTTACGCTGTTTTTTGACAATGGTATTATGCCTGTCTGGATCAAAGCACCACACAAGACAATATTAACCGAAAGCATATTTCCCGCCTGCTTTGCAAGATCCACAGCATTAAAGGCAATAAGCTTTTTAGTCTTGGATCTGATCAAATCCTGCAAACTGTCAAGATCAGGGTAGGTACTTTTCCCAAGAGCTACAGTAAATGGAGGAAGAGGGGAAAGATTGGAAATCACAACCGTGCCTGGATTGCACTTATTAATGGCTCTGAGTGTCTCCGAAGGTTCAAATCCTACCAGCACATCTGCTTCGCCGTCAGATATTATACTGCTCTTTGCGCTTCCGAATACAACGGCAGATTCAACCACGCCTCCTCTTTGAGCCATGCCGTGTATTTCACTCATGTGAACCTTAATTCCGGAAAGAAGAGCTGCTTCTCCTAAAACCTTTGAAGCAAGCAGATTGCCCTGCCCGCCAACCGCCACTATAATTAATTTTGTTGAGTTCTTCATAGCTTTAGTCCTGTTTTCCTGTAATTATTTAAAAGCTTGGGTTTGTTAACGGTTTTTTTATCTTGTAATAACGATACGATGTTACACCCTTTATTGCAAGTTTTTCCTAATGAATTATTAAAGTATGACAACCTGCGTTTTGACCGTGTTGGGGCTATATCGTTACCTGAATCATAATTAATCTACCGGCTCTGCCGGTGAGAATTGAAAAGGTTATACCGTTTCAGGCATTAATAAAAGACTATAAATCAGACAGGATATACAGGATATTTTTTGCATATATCAGAGTGGTCTGGATATTTGAATGACCGAGAAGTTCCTGTATCGTCCTGATGTCGTAACCTTTTTCCAGAAGATGAGCAGCAAAACCATGCCGACAAATCGACTCCTGCAACATCATCTGAGCGGTCTTTTTCAAACAAATCCCTTTAACCGAATATCTCAATATTAATTATGCTAAATGCTGTATTTTCAAGATATTACCCCTTAACCTGGCATTACAAAACCCTTGACAAAAATATAATGATCGTATTTTTTGTAACAAAAAGTTTATTCAACACCAAGTAGAATAAACTCAATATATAATGTTAGGCTTTAGCAGATATCTGGAAGAATTAAATGAACACAAATATTCTTTACAATGTTATGTCCAAATGGACTAGTACACTGTATATCCTAAAACTTCGGATATAATCTTTTTAATTTTATCCGA
>CAYYMU010000084.1:0-8283 GCA_964472445.1 uncultured Desulfobacteraceae bacterium | reverse complement strand
TTTACTCCAAGAACAATTCCTTCTCGAACAATTTAATGTTATTAATAAAAAAAGATTTGACATTCTCCCATTTCCACTCTTCTCCAGACAGAACAACTAACGGAGAAGGCTCTTGTTCAGCATCCTCAAAAAAAATTAGACTCTTTAAGACATGATAATAATTAATGCCGGTCTCCCTGAAACGGCTTTTAAAAAGGGTACATACTTCTGTAACGGAATATTTCATTTTAATAACAGCATAAAGATCAACAAAATCCTTTTTTGATCCTCGTTGAGATATGGTTTTGATTTTTTCGGCCACAATATCTCTATAATCAGCAACTTTTATTCCGTGCCATGACACTGTAGGATAAATCAGAGGAACTTTATAATAAAGAAATGAGATTCGCATACCTTTTATTTCACAGTGCACAGACCCTTTAGACGTGAAAAATACTTTATCAGGTGAAATTAGTGAAAGAATTGCATCGGTATTAAAAAGACTGTCAGAGAAAAAATCGAGATCATCGGATTTTCTGTGTCCTAATTGTAACGATAGTCCAGTGCCTCCGGCCAGATAAAACATTTTCAAATCAGGAGCCAATGGTTCAATTACAGGGATTGCCTTTATTGATAATATTTCTTCAAACATGCTACCTCGCTAAAAGGAATATCAAGTTTTATTGCCCAGTATTTTCCAGTTCTTGGAAACATTCCTCGTCTGGTTCGAATTGTTTCTATGATTTTCTCATCGGGATACAATTCCCTGATTTTTCGCACATCTTCGATATCTCCATAATCCAGGACTCTGCCAATTACATAAGCAGCATGCTTATCTGCATCTATTTCATTTGCATCCCAGAAAAGGGATGGACGAAAAATCGATTTAATATTAACTTTTTGCATATTTAGTTTGTATCATTAAACTGGTTTATCAGCAAACTGCCGGATATCGCGCAACGACTTAAATAGTGCTTTCACATATATTTCTGTAACAGCAATCAGAACAGCGCCTTTTAACTGAAGTTGGTTTAGGATATCTGCAATTTTGAATAATGCTTGTCATATCATCAACGATATTTTCATGTGAGAACAAGTAATTATACGGATCTGGATATCATCACATTTGTAATGTTATCCGTCAAAAAACCTTTTGATACAGCTTGCAAAAATCCAACATACTAAAAATATTATAATAGCAGAAGAATATCAAAACCTCAAACAGTTTTCCATACCAAAATCCACCTTCATGCGGCATTTTCACCAAAATCGTCTGACAACAGCTTGCCTCCGGCCAGATCATCTTTCATTACTATGGGCTTATTCACTTTTACCGTATCTTTCACGCAGCCAGTGTATCAGCTTTTCAACTTATAAATATAACTGTCAGTAATTTATGGATATTTTGACATGACTGGAAGTGGCAATTTTTTTATTGACAAAGGGTAGTAACCGTTGCTATTTAACAAACTGACTGAATACTCAGTCAGTTATTTATGAGGGGCAAATAAATCATGCCATTTTTATCCAGGAAAGAATCTATACTTCAAGCCGCAACGCTGCTTTTCTCTGAGAACGGGTTCAGGCATACCTCCACTGAGGAAATAGCCAACATGACCGGTGTTGCCGAGGGGACTATCTTTTATCATTTCAAGAGTAAGGACGGGCTCTTTCTTGCGATACTGGATAACCTGCAAAGAGATATCATTGAGCAGGTCACCGAGTTCTTTTCAGGAAAAAAGTTTGATAACGGCCTCCAGATGGTTGAGTCAGCTATTTCGTTTTATATTCATCTGGAAGGGGTATTAAAACACAGATTTCTTTTGTTGCATCGCCATGATGCCTATGAATTTGCCAGGGTTAATGCTGAGTGTCATAAACATCTCGAAGTTATTTATGAACAATTTATAGAAATGTTTGAGAGAGGAATCCTGCTTGGTCATGAGGATGGGTCGGTCAGGGAGGTGTCAGCCCGAAAAACCGCGCTTATTATTTTCAGCATGGTTGATGGATTAGTAAGGTTGAACACTTATGGTTTATATAGCGCGGAACCATTATTTGAGGAACTCGTTCAATCGTGCCGAAAAATATTGGAAAACGAAAGGGCTTAGAATATAGGAGGTATAGACTCGTGTTAGCAAAAATTTTGCCGTTTATTGGTTGGCTCAAAGGATATAAGTTTTATGATTTAAGGGCGGACGCCCTGTCAGGATTGACAGTGGCTCTTGTCCTTATCCCGCAATCCATGGCTTATGCCCAATTGGCAGGGCTCCCCGCACATTACGGGCTGTACGCGTCTTTCATCCCTCCAATGCTGGCCGCTTTGTTCGGGTCGAGCCGACAACTACAGACAGGGCCTGTAGCAGTCGTATCCCTCATGACCTCAGCGTCCTTAGAACCTCTGGCAACGGCGGGGACAGAGGGGTATATCGCGTATGCTATTTTGCTGGCTCTGCTGGTCGGTGCATTCCAGCTCAGTCTCGGAATATTGAAACTGGGTCTTATTGTTAATTTCCTCTCCCATCCAGTGGTCAACGGATTCACGAATGCAGCTGCCATTATTATTGCATCTTCCCAATTGTCCAAAATGTTCGGCGTTTACATTGACAAGGCTGCGCATCATTACGCAACCATTATCCGAGTCGTTCAGGCAGCGTTTCATTATACGCACTGGCCTACTCTGGCTATGGGCCTTTTCGCTTTTGCCATTATGTATGGATTGAAAAGAATTGGGCCCAAACTCCCTAACGTGCTTGTTGCCGTAGTCCTCACAACCTTGATTTCGTGGGCTACAGGTTTTAATCATAATGCTGTCGTGGATATAGCTGCAATTAGATCTGCCCAGACGCAAGGGCTTATCAGAGAATTCAACCAGGGAGTTGATGGCTTGATTCGTTTGGCTGAAGAAAGGGCGGCAACAAACATGACCATGGAAAAAGCCCAGAGCAATGGAAACCATTTTTTGGTGCTTGATGCTAAACACGATGCCGCCGTAATTGCGATAAAAAGTCAAGGGCTAAAACACGAAATCCATCAATTCAGGGCAAAGATTCGAAACATGTTTTTTGAGGGGCTTGAAGACTCAGACGGCAAGATGGTGTTCTACCCCAAAGAACAATTCCCACAAGGAGTTAAAGGAGATGGCCGCACATGGCGAATCAAAGTGGGCAACAGCTCTTTGGCGGATGGAAAGATTCTCATGATGGGCGGGGGAGCGGTAGTAGGGGTTGTTCCCAAGGGCCTGCCTTCGCTATCTGTTCCAAAGATTGACCTTAAAGTCATGTTACATCTCTTGCCTTTTGCCGCAATAATAGCTATGCTGGGTTTTATGGAGGCTATTTCTATCGCAAAAGCCATGGCCGCAAAAACCGGGCAAAAACTCGACCCCAACCAGGAGCTTATTGGGCAGGGTCTTGCTAATATCGTAGGCGGTATCGGTAAAAGTTATCCGGTATCAGGTTCTTTTTCCAGATCTGCAGTCAACCTTCAGGCTGGGGCGATTTCAGGATTGTCCAGTGTGTTCACCAGCCTGGCTGTTGTCATTGCGCTGTTGTTCTTTACGCCACTTCTTTATCATCTCCCACAAGCTGTATTAGCCGCCGTGATTATGATGGCGGTGATAGGTCTTGTGAATGTTTCAGGGTTCATTCACGCATGGAGAGCCAGATGGTATGACGGAGTAATTTCCATTGTCACCTTTGTATGTACCCTGGTTTTCGCGCCTCATTTAGACAAGGGCATCATGGTAGGAGTAGGGCTGTCGCTCATGGTGTTTCTATACAAGAGCATGCGACCTACTGTAACATCCCTTTCCCGGCACGAAGACAAAGCCTTGCGTTGTTCGCTGTCCTTTGGTCTAAAGGAGTGTGCCTATGTTGACATGGTCCGTTTCGATGGTCCGCTCTTTTTTGCGAATTCCAGTTATCTGGAGGATCAGATTACAGAGCGTATGCTCAAAAAAGAAAAACTGAAACACATTGTTATTGTTGCGGAGGGCATGAGCGACATTGACGCCTCGGGCGAAGAAGTGTTATCTCTGATCGTAGATAGAGTCAGAAGCACTGGCGTTGACATATCTTTCAGTGGAATTAATGAGTCTGTCATGTCTGTATTCAAACGCACGCATTTGCTGGAAAAAATTGGCCCTGACCATATCTATTCGAACAAGGAAGATGCTATTAGGGCTGTGCACGAAGATGCGCACCAAAACGAGACTAAAGGACTATGTCCGCTCAAGGTTGTGTGTCCTATTACATAGGTATTTGATAAAAAATGGAGGTTTGCCATGTCCAGTATTACTCTTTTCCATGGGACTTTTTGCAATGAGAACGAGGTTGTCCGGCAACTACTCAAAAAAACCGATTACACGCTGGTAACCGACAAAGATTTGATCGGCGAAGCAAGCAGGCTTTCCGGTTTGAGCGAGGACAAAGTCGGACGGGCTTTGTCAGCAAAGACATCGGTATTCAACACGTTCACCCATGAATGGGAACGTTCAATCGCTTCACTTAAACTGGCATTGGCCGAAAGGCTGCAGAGGGACAACAATCTCTTGATTTTGGGGTTTGCCGGGCTCCTTATTCCCGTGCGAATTAGTCACGTACTCCGGGTTTGTCTGGTCGCAGGGATAAAATTCAGAAAGCACTTTGCCAAACAGCAAGACGGGTTGTCCGAAAAAGAATCTACAGCATTGATCCGTCAAGAAGACATGGATCGGTCAAAATGGATTGACACAATATTCGGCAAGGCGGATCCATGGGACACGTCACTGTATGATATTGTTATCCCTGTAGACAAGAAGAGTGAGGAAGAAGTGGTTGAGCTTATTACTGCGAACCTCAACTCAAAACCTCTTAACCCCACAAAGGCATCGCAAAAAGCTGTGGACGATTTTCTCCTTGCCGGAAAGGTCGAGGTTGCACTGGCACGGGAAGGCCACAGCGTAGAAGTAAGCGCAAACAATGGGAATGTGACTTTGACTATCAACAAGCATGTTCTGATGCTGCGCCGTCTTGAAGACGATTTGCAATCCATCGTAAAAAAAGTGGAGGGGGTGATATCCGTGGAGACTACGGTAGGCAAAAACTACTATAAAACCGACATCTACCGAAAATACGATTTTGATATGCCGTCAAAAGTTTTGCTTGTGGACGATGAGCATCAGTTCGTGGAAACGCTTTCCGAGCGCCTGATCATACGTGACATTGGATCAGCCGTGGCATACGATGGGCAGTCGGCGCTTGATCTGATTGCTGAAGATGAACCTGAAGTAATGATTTTGGATCTAAAGATGCCCGGTATTGATGGCATCGAGGTCCTGCGCCGGGTAAAAGCAACCAGACCTGAGATTGAGGTTATCATTCTCACTGGTCATGGCTCCGAGGTTGACAAGGATGTGTGCATGAAACTTGGCGCCTTCGCATACCTTAACAAGCCCGTTAATATCGACCTCCTGAGCGATACACTCAGAAAAGCGAACGAGGCAATTAAACAGAAGACCGCAAAAAAGAAATAAGGGTTACCAATGATTAGTCTTAAAAGCCTAAAGCCATACTTCTGGGATCACAAAGATCCTGGAACAGGGCTATTCAAACATCTTTTTGACTACCGCCGGATGTGGAAACTGGCTGTGGGACTATCGGTGACGTTTGCGCTTGTTCCCGTGCTTTTCACCGGCATATTTGATTTTATGGTAACCAAGGCTTCTATGGAAAGTGAACTTTTTCAGCGGACAGCCGGAGTCACTTCGAACACTCGGCGATCCGTGACTTTTTTCATGGAAAAACACAGATCAGCACTAAAGTTCATTGTTCGGAGCAACTCATTTGAAGACATAAAGAAGCCTCTTCAACTTTACAGAGATCTGAAGGACTTGCAGGCATCTTTTCAGGAGAGCTTTACTGACCTTGGGGTCATAGACAGCACGGGCATACAGATAGCCTACACAGGGCCATTCAAACTCGAAGGCATGGACTACAGCGGACAGCGGTGGTTTAAAGAAGTTTTGCACCATGGCGTGTATGTGAGCGATGTATTTCTTGGTTATCGTCAAGTACCGCACCTGGTGATTGCAGTAAGTCACGAAGCACAGGACGGATCGGTCTATGTTCTTCGCGCAGCCATTGATACGGTTCGGTTTAACAGCCTCCTTGCAGACCTCCGGTTGAGCGAACATGGCGACGCCTTTATTATTAATCGAAACGGTATTGTGCAAACGAAATCGCGCTACTACGGCAAGGTTATGGAGCGTATGACTCTCCCTGTACCAGAGTACTCCGAAAGAACACAGGTCGAGGAAGTGACTACCGATGATGGAAAGAAACTTATAGTTGGCTATGCTTACATCGAAAACACTCCGTTCATCCTGTTGGTTGTCAAGCCCAAAGACGACCTGATGGGTCCATGGTACAGTACTCGCATGACACTGCTCGCCTTCATGTTGATGAGCATAATGGCAGTGATTATAGTCATTTTCAGCGTGACAACGCATCTTATCAATAAAATACACCTGGCAGATGAGAAGAGGCTGATAGCAGTTCACAAGCTGGAATACGATAACAAGATGGCTTCCATTGGCAGACTGGCAGCCGGGGTAGCCCACGAAATCAATAATCCTTTGTCGATTATTAATGAAAAGGCCGGGCTCATTCAAGACATGTTTGTCTTGAAGGGAATGTATGAAAAGGACGATAAACTGCTGGGCCTTGTGGAGTGGATATTGAAGGCAGTGGAGCGTTGTGGAAAAATTACTCTGCGGTTGTTGAGCTTTGCCCGTCATATGGATGTGAGCATAGAGCCGGTTAATATGAAAGAACTGCTTGATGAGGTGCTCGGATTGTTCGGCAAGGAATCTGAGTACAGAGGCATTACAGTCAACGTGGATGTAGGGAGTGATGTCCCTGTAATAGAAAGTGACAGGGGAAAACTTCAACAGATTGTTCTCAACCTGGTAAATAATGCCTTCGCTGCCATGAATCAAGGCGGAAGTCTTAACATCAAGGTAGAAAGACAGAAATCAACTTTTATTTCCATCGTCATTGCTGATACCGGGTGTGGCATTCCCCAGGAAAAACTTGACCGAATCTTCGAGCCTTTCTATTCTACAAAAAAGAAAGAAGGCGGGACAGGCCTGGGTTTGTCCATTACATATTCTTTAGTCAATGAATTGGGTGGAACTCTTGAAGTAGATAGTAAAACCGGAAAGGGAACTACCTTTCATATTGAATTGCCGCTAAAATCAATAAACAATAAAATGGAGCAGTTATGAAAATACTTCTGGTGGATGACGAGGAACAGCTGGTCTCTACCCTGGCAGAACGATTATCCTTGCGAGGCTTTGAAGCTTCGTGGGCCACCACCTGTCTGGATGCATTGGCAATGGTAGAAATCGACAGGTTCAGCATTGCTGTCCTTGATGTAAAGATGCCCTTGATGAGTGGTCTTGAATTAAAAGATAAGTTGCAGGCGAGGTGTCCTGATATGAAGTTTATTTTTCTAACCGGCCATGGTTCAAGGTCTAATTTCAAGTCCGCAGCACTCGATATAGGGAAAAAATATTATCTCATAAAACCGCTGAATATCGATGTATTGGTTCAGAAAATACAGGAATTAACCGCTATATTAGGAAATGATTCATGAGATTGACACATGATACAGTTAGTGAGACAGGACTACAGCTTTTCGCCAAGACATGTATTTCCATATCTCATGAGACCAAAAACTCTTTGGCCATCATGAAGGAAAATACAGGGTTGGTTGAAGATATATACCTCATGGCAGACAAAGGCATTCCTCTTGATACAAAACGAATCAGAACCCTTGGGACGAGGATTATGGAGCAGATCGGGCGGGCCGACGGCATCATAGATACCCTTAATAAATTTGCCCACAGTATGGATGAGATCACACAACGAATCGATATATGCAACCTGCTGGGGCTCACTGCATCGTTGTCCGAGAGACTGTTCTTAATCAGGGGCATCACACTGATTGTCAAGACAGACAAACCTTTAAAGGTTACAACAAACCCCTTTGTCCTGCAAAACCTGGTGTGGCTATGCCTCAATTTTGCCATGGATGTTACCGGTGAAGCAAAGACCGTTAGCATGGCAGTTGAACCGTGGGAAAATGGTGGCCTGATTCGGTTCACAGGGCTCAAAGAACTCTCCGGGATTCCTGCGGACAGCTTCCCGACCGGGAGAGAAAAGGCCCTCATGGAGGTGTTGTGCGCAAAAATCACGATCGATGTCGAGCATGAAGAGCTTTTGCTTATATTGCCTGACGAAATCGCCATGTAGTACAATG
>CAYYMU010000083.1:0-8314 GCA_964472445.1 uncultured Desulfobacteraceae bacterium | reverse complement strand
TAAAATCTGAGACTGACGCAGAGATTGCGGGAAATAGCCATTCTCGGACAGCCTCCTAGGGATTACATCAGGATGCTTTACATAAAAAAAGATATAGCAGAAAGCGAAAGAACATCAAAAGCGCTGATAAAGTTTTTAGAAAACAAACCCTTGAATCCTTGGACCCTCTTCTCCAACTAAATTGGAGAAGAGCCTTAATTTTAAATTTTATAATTAATAATGGTTTTTTCTTCATTAAAAATTAAAAACTCAAAATTATTCTTAAACCTGACGCAGTAATTGGGCAAAAGGGGAAGTTTTGCAAAGGTCTCTCAGTGTAAAAGCTGATGTTTTTCATATACGCAAGTAATCTTTATGTTCTTTTGCGGAAATATAAATTCTGTGTTCTTCCCATTCTGCTGTCTTTAACTCCATAAATTCTTCGTACAGCAAATCTCCCAACAGCTCTCTTAAAAACTGGCTCCTTTCTGCTTCTACCAAGGCCTCATACATGCTCCTCGGAAGGAATCTCTCATCCCAGAGCCTGGCAGCGTATTTTTTCTCATAAGTGTTACCTGCATCAGGTTCTTCACAGTCGAGTTTTTCTTGAATGCCTTTTAGGCCCATACCTATAAAGGCAGCCATTTGCAAATAGATATTTCCACCAGGGTCTGGATTCCTGAGCTCAATCCTGATATTCTGTGAATCCCCACTATCAGGAACCCTGATCATAGAACTTCGATTTTGTAAGCCCCATCCTCGTATTATAGGTGCTTCCTTACCAAATATGTAAGCCTTGTAGGAATTGAAGGTAGAAGCCATAATAATAGATGTTTCGCGAGCATATTTCAAAACACCACCAATAAACTGCCGCGCATCGGAGGTAAGATTGTAATCACAATCTTTTTGGTAGAATAAGTTTCTACCTTCCAAGTCCATCATAGAGAGATGTATATGCATGGCACTTCGGTTTTGCCCACTAAAAGGTTTGGGCATAAATGTTGCGTGGTACCCAAAGTTCTCAGCAACTTTCTGGGTAATATAATTAAAAAGCACTGTCCTGTCTGCAGCTCTTAAAGGATCTAATGGTTCGAGATTGACCTCATGCTGTGAAGCAGTAACTTCATGATGAGTTTTTTCATAAGTTATGCCGCACTTTTCAAGGACACCCACAATTTGTTTTCTAACTTCCTCGCCTTTATCTCGCGCTGCATGGAAATAACCAGCATTGTCAGTATGAATGTCTTTATTGAATTGCTCCCCTGTTAATAGAAAGAATTCATGTTCTGGACCCAGTAAAAATTTGAAACCAAATTCTGTTTCTGCCCTGGAAACCATCTTTTCAAGCAATGCTCGAGGATCTGATTTTGAACGGTGGCCCTTCTCACTATTGACCTTGCCGATTAAAAAACCCAATTTACCTGATTCCAGATCCACTATGTGAAAACTATCAGCCAAAGGAACTAACAATCGGTCACTGTCTTCCACATGGCCATAACCCGGTACCGAGCTTCCGTCAAATCCAACACCTCTTTCAAAGACGCTGTCGATAGTTTTAGGATTAATTTGCAACGTTACGGGTCTTCCGTTAAGGTCTGTGCTAAATATCTGCAAAAAATCGACGTCGTTCAACTTCTCTTTTATTTCATTCAGCGTAATACTATCGCCTTCATCCTTATCTGTCGTCATTTCCCATATCTCCTGTTTTTGTTTATCTCATCTGTTCTTTCCTTGCCATGGCGTATTATGATGTAATATCAGGGTGCTTTAAACTTGAGCTTTTATGAATTTTTCCCTGGCAACAGAAAGCCATATAGAGATAAATTCAAATTGCAAGTGCACCATTAATAGCATCGAAAAGATAACAAATTGACTTGTCTATTCTCTTAACATACACTGTTTTAGATTAATTTCAATCTGTTCTTTGAATTTCAAGCAGGAGGATCAGGTGACTAATCATAATATTACAGTATTACAAAAAAAATAAAGCCCCATTTCTTCAGCAGTATGAAGGATGAGGCTTTTTGCTTAATGTGCTCTCAACGATTTAAAATCGTGATAAAAAGGATTTATTATGTCTGACATTAAGTATGCAAAAAGGGTTCACGCTTTCACCGAGCAAGGTGTAGCGATGCTTTCAAGCGTTTTGAGAAGTGAGAGGGCAATAGAGATCAAAATAGCCATAATGCGGGTTTTTACAAAGCTCAGGTGAATGGCTATAGATAATAAAGTGCTTAGAAAAGAACTTGAAGATTTAAAACAAATAACCGATGAACGATTTCAGATTGTTTTTGAGACGTTAGATCAATTAATAAATATCGAGTTATAGCCTTTCATGCAGAACGAAAATGATTAATCTAAGCAATAAAGCTGCAAAAAGATTTCGAATTAATTGGAAGGATCTTGAGGAACGTTCAGGAGACTTCTGGAAAGTCGATGTGGTGATAGTCGAGCGCGTTCCGATGCTATTCATTGTGCATGAATATACATTATTTACACTGATTCGACGCAAGTCACAATTTCGTGATCCCCAGGATATAGCAAACGATGTCATAAATTCATGCCCTTGGTATCAAGCGACGAAATCTTTGTCTCTCGGGAGGAACGGGAACCGGAAACTCACGGGTAGCATAAACGAAATGAAGCGAATGACTGTAGGTTTGTATTCTCCTGAACAAATCAACGCTATGGAAATGTTCATCAACCAGTGTCTTTTCTCGTATCTTTCAGCCGAAAAGAATGAATATCTAATTCCATTTGAAGCTGTTGAAAGTTATGTAAAGGGTGAAATACATTGGCTATAACAAAATAAGGATTGGAACAGAGTCGAAGGCTCGGTTCTAATCCAAGGTTCAATAAGCCGCGGATGTATTTGTATATATAGGGGTAAAGAATAGATAAGAATTGATGTGGAGACGACAACCTGGAGAGACCCTGGTTTTTGCCGTGTTTTCCTGCCTTCATTTTTATATATTAGAATGTGAAAAACATCCCTTAAAATACCTGAAATATACTGAAAAAGAATCAAGGATAATAATATGGAAAGAATAGGGAAACCCTTTGTTTCAAAGCGAGTAATTACTTATGAATATTTTTCGTTTTTATTTATAATATTAATTATTTGGCTTGATGAAATTCTGGATCTGCCAAGTTTATTTTTTGGGACTGCACCAACACCAATAAACTGGGTTGAAGCATCATTCGAAACCATCATTATTTCCCTTTTCGGAATGATAATAATATATTTGACCACGAAGCTGTTTCAAAAAATGAAATACCTTGAGGGAATACTACCTGTATGTGCTTCGTGCAAAAGAATCAGGGATGAAAAAGGCAACTGGCATCAAATTGAAGAATATGTCCGTGATAGAACTGAAGCAGAATTCAGCCACGGGATTTGTCCTGAATGTGCAGAAAAATTATATCCGGAATTCAATCCATATAAAAACAATGAATAATGCTTAGGGGTCGGTAAATACTAAACAGGTGCTGACAATGAAAAAGGTTCTTTTAGATATGCTTATTTGTCCGGATTGTCTTCCTGAAGAAAACAGACTGGATGTTAAGATAATTCAAGAACAGAGCGAAGATATTATAAATGGTCATCTGATCTGCCATAAATGCGGCAAACTATATCCCATTCGTAACGGCACAGCATTTCTTAAACCTGAAACCTTTCAAATAAATAAGCATGATGAAAACAAATATGAAACTGCCCCGGCTCTGTCGTCATATATGTGGAGCCACTATTCTGATATTTTAGAGGAAGAAAACGCCTGTGATGCATACTGCAAATGGGCAAATTTTATGAAAAGCATTCCCGGAGTCACTATTGACGCTGGATGTGCAGCAGGACGATTTACATTTGAGATGAGTAAAAAGAGCGATTTTGCAGTCGGTATTGACAGCTCTTATTCTTTTGTCCAATCAGCAAGAGAGTTGATGACAAAACGCCGCATGAAAATCACGTTGAAACAGGAAGGATTTATTGCCAGAAAAACAACCCTGATTTTACCTGAAACATGGAACAGCAATAAGGTTGAATTCATTGTCGGAGATGCACAGGCACTACCCTTCAGATCAAAAACCATTTCATCTTTTGCCTCTCTTAATCTTATTGATAAAGTTCCGTCTCCTATAAAACACCTTAATGAAATGAATCGTGTCACAAAAACAAAGGACGCGCAGTTCCTTCTTTCCGATCCTTTTTCATGGTCAACGGATGTAGCAAACAAGGAAGACTGGCTGGGAGGGAAAAACAACGGATCATATGCAGGATCAGGAATAGAAAATATAATAGCTCTGTTAAAAGGCCATAAAAACAAGTTGTTGCCCGAATGGAGTATAGAACAACGCGGTAATGTATGGTGGAAAATCCGAACTCACTCCAATCATTTTGAACTTATCCGTAGTTGTTTTGTTAAAGCAGAGAGATGACAAGCATGGATTAATTCCGGGATAAATAAAATTACAGTTGCTGGAGGATTCATGAAAAAGGATACTGTTTGCCGTTTATGCTCCTCATGTTGTCCTGTTGAAGTTGAAATAGAAAATAACCGGCTTGTCTCAGCTAAAAGAAAATCGTTTTTGCCAGCGGGAAAGAGATTGCCCTGCCCTAAATTAAGGGCTGCTGCTGACATCGTATATTCCCCTGAAAGGTTAAAAAAGCCGCTTATAAAAGAAAAGCACGGAAACCTGTTTAGAGAAGCCTCCTGGGATGAAGCGCTTAAGATAATTGCGGACAGATTCAATTATTTCAAAAATGAGTATGGTGCCTCATCAACAGGCTGGCTGAGAGGAATGGGGGCAGATTGGGGCGGGCCATGGGATTACGCAAACCGGCTTATGAATGCTTTTGGTTCGCCGAATACAATAGGAAATGGATCTGTTTGTCATGTGGCACGCGAAATGGCGCATGTTTTTACTTATGGCGCCATGACACTTCCGGAAGCAAAAAATTCAAAGTGTATTATTGTCTGGGGGAAAAATGATATGGATACCAGCCCGGGGGCATGTGAAGGTATTCTTTATGCCAGACAAAATGGCGCAAAACTTATCGTCATTGATCCGGTAAAAACAGAACTTGCTTCAATGGCTGATATCTGGCTGCAGATTAAGCCAGGTCATGACGGGTTTTTAGCTATGGCCATGATAAATGAAATCATATCTGAAAAGCTTTATAACGCAGATTTTATAAAAGAATGGACAACTGGATTTGATCAGTTAAAAAAGACTGCAACAAATTATCAGGCTGAAAAAATTGCAGGGGATGCCTGGCTGGATGCGGATATGATAAAAAATGCCGCCCGCTTATACGCAAAAACAAAACCGGCCTGCATCATCGATGGAAACGGTCTGGACATGCAGATTGATGTCTTTGACTCAACCAGGGCTATTTGCATGCTGAGAGGCATTACAGGCAATATTGATCAAAAGGGTGGAGACATTATCCCGCAACCTGTTCCTTTTCGAAACATTCAGCTTAAAGACCGTCTGCGGAAAGATTTAAAACCAATAACCTGTAATTACAGTTTGTTCGGTGAATTCAGTGAAACATGGGGGCATCATGTCCAGTCCTGCGTTGTGGACGCAATTCTTGATAAAAAGCCCTATCCTTTAAAGATGCTGATTGTGCAATCCGGTAATCCTGTTGTTACAATGACAGATTCAAAAAGGGTTACCCGCGCCATGAAAAATCTGGAATTTATGGTAGTAATTGATTTGTTTATGACGCAAACTGCAAAATTAGCTGATATAGTTCTTCCTGCAAGCAGTTGTTTCGAAAAAACTCAGTTAAACCGTGCGTCCATCCGCCACAATCGAGTTATAATTCAAAACCAGGTAATCGACCGGGTCGCCGACAGCTGGCCAGACTGGAAGATTATTTTTGAACTGGCAAGAAGGCTGGGTCTGAAAAAGGAGTTTCCATGGCAGACTGTAGAGGATGTCATTGATTATCAATTAGAACCTTCCGGCATAAATGTGGATATGTTACGCAAAAATCCTGCTGGAATCTGTATTGAAAACTTAAAATATAAAAAGTACAAAACCAGTGGATTTGGCACACCATCAGCTAAGATCGAGTTTTTTTCAAATAAGCTTAAAGAAAATGGATATTCGCCTGTGCCTTATTCAGATAGTTACGCAGAAAATCCCATCAGTTTTTACGATAAGAGGGACGAATACCCTTTTTTAGGAATAAGCGGTGCCCGGACAAACAGATTTACACACTCCCAGTTTCGAAACATTCCATCTCTTTTGCTTAATGAAAAGGGATGTATAATAGATATTAACCCTAAGGATGCGTGCGAAAAAAATATTCTCGATGGAAACACTCTAAAAGTTGAAACCCCCAAAGGCTGTATTTATATGAAAGCAAATATTTCTGATATAGTGCGTCCAAACTCCATCAGAATAGCTTGGGGATGGGGTGATTACAATCCTGATTATAATTTAAACAATCTGACCAGCGATGAAAAAAGAAACAATATTACCGGCACTCCATCCGGCCGAAGTTTTATGTGTAAGGTTTCTAAAGTAGTCGAAAGATAATCTCTTTGTTTTTCTCGCCTGTTAGAAACCTTAACATGGGGGGCGTTCTTCAGTTCATAAGTTTGTATCGTCAAACAGTAAATATTGGTTTTCTTCTGCGATTTTCATGCCGCGCTTAACAGATAAACTCACGGCTGGTTCAGATATTTTCAGCTTATGTAAAAGTTCCGACATCCGCTATCACACATCATATTCGCATAGCAACTTATAATGTGATGTCCCCTAAGTTCCCAACGCTTAACTTTGATTTAGCGTGCCTAAAAGCCCAATTTGTTTTAGTGCATTATTGCTTGCAAAGGAGTTCAGATAACTTGACAGCAGAGCAAATCAAGAATCCAATAATTATCATGCAAATTTTATTTATATATCACAAAGTGTTAGCAGGTGCTTTAGGACTTCTTTCCTGGCATATGGTAAAATTGTGTATCGTACACGGTCGTTTTCCGGCAGATAATCCGCTTCGTAAAAATCATGGGCAAATTCTATATCCTCCCATCCGTATGCTTTCAGAACCGTTTCGTCTTTTTGCTTGTGGATTTCGCGCAGGTGCAGAAGAGGATAGCCTATAAAAAGCCACTGCTACCCGATTATGCAGGACAGGATTCGCCAATGCAACTTAACCACTCTTGTGGATTTAACAATATTGTCACTGGTTGTTTGATTTTTTTGCGTTTTGCCGGGAGTTCTTTGAATAGATTAATAACTCCATCGCAAATAAAGTAGTTGGATTGCTCAGAAACATACATCATGTAAATAGAACGTAACAAACGGTCATGGGCTTCACCAATTTCTTTCTTTCCGTTTTCCCACCGCGATACAGTTGACGCCGTAACACCTAAAGTTTGAGCTAAATCTTTTGCTTTAAGGTGAATATCTTTTCGTAAGAATTTGATCTCTTCAGGTTTCAGGAGAGCTTTTCTCTTTTTGCAAATATGAGTCCCAATAACATGATGCAGTTTTTGCATGTTGGGTATTGAAGCGTATGATTCGTTACAATTTGGGCAATGGTATTGTGTTATACCAAAAAGGGTAACATCAAGGCCGCACTCATTGTATTTGTAGGGTTTGTCTTTGATTATTTCTATGTTATTACCGCATAAACAGCATTTTTCCATTGTTTCCACCCCTCAACTCAATACGGTTATTACAACAGCTGACATTCTCCTGACTATTGCTGCTACAACGCCGGCATCGTCACCTTCTATGTCTTCACCCTTAATAGTGTAAGCCCAATTTTGTGCCTTGGCATTGAACTCTTTTTTTGTGATTTCCCCATTTAACAAAATGTATTCAACGTCATGAGCGGTATATTTTCGCTCTATCATTCTTTCTTTCGCATGGCCACTTATAATAATAGTTCCACCCGTAACAATTTCACTTATGATTTTGTGGGCATTACTATTAGATATCTCGTCGATTGGGTCAAATATCATGTTTTAATTATAAATCATAAAGTTGATCTTAGAGCAAGTTTTTAAATTGTTGGAAGATTTTGTCAAGTGATTTTTTGTGAGAATTCGGTCAAAAGCCCTATTTTTTATATCCTTTGCGGTTCCAAGAGCTGTCAAAATGGGTCTGTGTGTTACCGTCTATCACAGTATAGCCGGTTATATTATGATGCTCATCATAATGCTTTATGATCTCATCAGCAGCACATAATGTTATTGTTGCTGTTGACAAGGCTACAATAAAAATGATGATGCGGAATGGGCTCATACACACGATCCCTCTTTTTTTCCTCAATAAATAGCTTTACGGATAGTCCAGAGACTATGGGGTCAAA
>CAYYMU010000082.1:0-8338 GCA_964472445.1 uncultured Desulfobacteraceae bacterium | reverse complement strand
CCCTTAACTGAAGATTAACCGCTGAATCTCCAAAATTCTTTACAACCACCTTGGACGGGGGATCTTTTGCAATCCAGTCAGCAGAATCAACGACTCTCCTGATTATCTCCTTTGCCTTTTTAATATCAGCATCATATCCCACACCTATATTAATTCTGACCCTTATTTTTGATGTAATAATAGTATAATTTACAATATCGCGCTTCATGATTTCATTATTAGGAATGATTATCACGATGTTATCAGTTGTCCTTATCTTTGTTGCGCGAAGGCCGATATTAACAACATCGCCCCATGTGGCGCTTCCAGACGGGGCGCTCCAGACTTCGATACGATCCCCTGTTTCAAACGGCCGGTCAATTATAAGTAATATGCCTGCTATAATGTTAGAAAGTGTATCCTTGGCCGCAAAACCTATGGCTATCCCCACAATACCTGCTCCTGCAATAAACGGCATGATATTTATGCCGAGCATGTCAAGTGCCATAATAATCGCTGTAAGATAGACTATTACACCAGCGAATTTATTAAGAAGGTTAAAAATAATATTATCAACTTTGTTTTTTGTCTTAGCCGCTATATTATTTTCGAGATATGTAAGAATTACTGCAAAAAAAATTATTTACAGGTAATGCCATTAGTATAATAAAAAAAGCATAAAACGCCTTTTCTATTAATGGGACATTGAAAATACTTATAAGATAAGTGCCTGTCACAAAGATCAAAGCATATAAAAGTGCTCTGCGGGCTGCTGTAAAAAGCCTGAAATCAATTTTACGCTTTGCTTTTTTTGCTTTTTTTTCAATTGATTTGAGAATGTATTTTAAAACAAGCCAGAACAATAAAAAAACTGCTGTTGCAATAACTGCTTTATAGAATATATAAAGATAAGATGGGTTTGAACCAAAAACAGCTTGAAATTTATTAAAAAATGCATGCAATTTATCCATATAATACCTTTTTTACAAGACCAGAGAAATACCAGGCAAAAAACTTATTATCCTTTGTCTTAAGCTTATTGTTGCTGGGGTTGTTGAATACAGGACAACCCAAAAATCTTTTTGCAGAGATTATAACAATCAATAATATTTCTCAAACAAAAAATCAGGTCAAAAAAACACTCCAAACTCTGCAAAACAATATCGGCAGTCAGGATGCCTTGCTTGTCGCAAACCAGGACGGAAAAATTATTTATTCCAAAAATGCTGAGAAACCGCTGATTCCTGCTTCTACCCTGAAAATACTGACATCTCTTGTTGCAATTAAATATCTTGGCCCGGATTACAGATTTTCTACAGAATTTTATATTGACAAAGATTTTAATCTGAAAATCAAAGGATATGGCGACCCTTTCCTTGTATCAGAAGTTATTTCCACAATTTCAAAAATTCTCAGTAAAAATAATAGTATAAAGGAACATAAAATAAAAAATATTATCTTAGACGATTCATATTTTAACCGCAAAATAAAAATTCCTGGCAAAACATTATCAGCAGAGCCTTATGATGCGCCAAATGGAGCCCTGTGTGCAAATTTTAACACCGTTTTTTTTAAACGCTCTAAAGACGGCTCATATATCAGCGCTGAACCTCAGACACCTCTTCTGCCAATGTCTTTAAAAAAAATCAAACAATACAATATTGATATGGGAAGAATAGTACTGACTCATGATAAAAATGAAATGCCACTTTATGTGGGCCATCTTTTTAAATACTTTCTAAATAAGGAAGGAATCAAAATTAACGGGAAAATAAAATTGGGAAAAGTTCAAAAAAACAGGGATAAATTAATTTATCGATATACTTCTCAACTAACCTTAAAACAAATAATATCAAAACTTCTTGAATATTCAAACAATTTTATCGCCAATCAACTCCTCATCACAACCGGAGCAAATGTTTTCGGCCCTCCGGGAACTCTTGAAAAAGGCGTGCTCGCAGCCTCAGCCTATACAAAAAATACACTTGATCTAAAAAACATCAGTTTTGTTGAAGGCTCTGGAATATCAAGGGAAAACAGGATATCTGCTAAAAATATGCACAAGATTATCGAAGCTTTTAAGCCATATCATCATCTGATGAATGAATCAAAAAACGAGTTTTACAAAACAGGGACTCTGAAAAACATAAATACCAGGGCTGGTTATATTAAAAATAAAAAAGGGGAAGTATATAGATTCGTCGTGCTTATAAATACCGCTGGAAAATCAACAACAAAAATTATGCCTGCCATTCATAAGCTTATTGATCAGATGTCAGATGTAAGATGTCAGGGCTCGCAATAAAAGCGTATGCACTGTGATTATGGATTGATTCAAAATTTTCAGCGCTTACAGAAAACCAGATTATATTATCGTCATCTTTAAGCTTTTTGGCAATATCACGAACAAGATCTTCGACAAATTTTGGATTGTTAAACCCTCTTTCTGTTACAAACTTCTCATCAGAACGTTTCAGGACAGAATATACTTCGCTTGATGCTGACTTTTCAACCAGTTCTATCATATCTTCTATCCATATAAACTTCTTAAACCTTATTCTAAGCCTTACTTCACCGCGCTGACTATGCGCTCCTATGTCGCTGATTTCCTTTGAACACGGGCAAACAGAAGACACAGGAACAATAACTTCTGATACAAGATCAATTTTACCGTCAGGACCGCTTGTCCCAACGACCCTGCAGATATAGTCCATTAGACCCGGAGAATTACTTACAGGGGCTTTTTTTTCAATAAAATAAGGAAAAGTAATTTCCATGTGAGAAGATTCGGCATTTAAATGCTTTTTCATCTCCTCAAGAATAACTGAAAGTTTTTTCCAGGAAAGATCAGGGCTAAACTGATGGATTAATTCAACAAAACGGCTCATGTGCGTGCCCTTGAATTTGTCAGGCAAATCAACATACATGTTGATCGAGGCAACAGTATGTTGAATACCATTTTTCCGATCAAGAACCGTAATAGGATATTTAAGATTTTTTATGCCGACTTTATCAACAGGTATATTGCGAAAATCTTGCTGGTTCTGAACGTCTTTCATTTAAAAAATTATAAACCCCTTACTTTAAAAGATAATCTGTATTAACATGGCTCATGGCATTAAAAATATTACCTTTGATTTTTTTGTTGCTTCTATAAAGCTGCATTAAAAGGTTCTTTATTTCCAAACGCTTAGATGTTTTTGCTGAAGGACACTTATTAACTAAAACAGGGAAATTCCTTTCTCTTGCAAAACGGCTTATTATATGCTCATCAACAAAAGCCAGCGGCCTTATGAGCGTGAATTTTCCCTGAAAAAAAGACTGAGATGGAACCATGCAGCTTATCTCGCCTGAATAGCATATGTTTAAAAACAAAGTCTCAATAAGATCATCCTTGTTATGCCCTAACGCCAGCTTTTTGCAGCCAAGTTCATCCGCAATTTCGAAAAGCCTTTTTCTTCGCAGCCTCGAGCATAAAAAACATGGATTTTCACGATTTGTCGAACTGTGAGCTAAAATCCCATAATCTGTATGCTCTATGATGAATTTAAAACAATTTTCATTGCAATAATCTGCAAGTGATTCACCAAAGTTTTCTTTAAAACCAGGATCAATGTAAACCGCAAAAAGCTCATATTTTATGGGAATTCTGACCAGGCGTTCCTTCAAAAGTGTCAGAAGGGCAAGACTATCTTTTCCTCCTGATATCCCAACCAGTATTCTGTCTCCATCAGATATCATATCGTACTGATGCAGTGCTTTACCAACAGCTCTGTTTAAGGTTTTATATATATGGCTATGCTTTGACAAAAGCTGAATTAAAACAGGTTATTTTTCTTCATTATCTTTGTTTATGGCAACCTTGCCGGCGGCAATTTCTCTAAGAGCAACAACAATATCTTCGTTCTTAGGCGAACTTACCAGATATTCAGACCCCCCGCTAAGCTCTCTGACTCTTTTTGCAGCCATGTTGCACAGCATAAAACGGTTTGGTATTTTTTCCATGCAATCTTCGATTGTAATACGTGCCAAAATAAAACCTCCATTATTAAAAGTTATAATATCTCCACAAGTTCATATGTCCTTTTTCCGCCGGGTGCATTAAGAAGCACTTCATCTCCCGGCTTTTTACCGATAATTGCCCGTCCAAGGGGCGAAACTACAGAAATTCGACCTTCGTCAATATTTGACTCATCAGGCCCTACAAGCTGATAGTTATTGCTTTGGCCTGTATCAATATTTTCCAGTACAACGCTGCAGCCAAAAACAGCAACATCCTTGGCAAGGTTGCCGGGATCAATAATATCTGCATTACCCAGCTTATAACCCAGTTCTCCTATCCGGCCTTCGATAAATGCCTGCCTGTCCTTGGCAGCATCAAATTCAGCGTTTTCAGACAAATCTCCATGAGCCCTGGCTGTTTCAATATTTTTAATATTCTCCGGCCTGTCGATTTTTTTAAGATGTTCCAGTTCTTTTTTCAGGGTTTCATAACCCTTTTTTGTAATAGGTATTCGATCCATCAAAACCTCGTTTTTTATCCCCTTGGGAATACTTCAGACATAAAGGCATTAAAACATTCAGGCAGTCCTGAATTCACAGTTTCTCTTTCGATATTTACAGATATTTATCCGCTAAGATCTCTGCTATCTGTACTGTATTAGTGGCAGCTCCCTTTCTTATATTATCAGCAACAATCCACATGTTTATCCCATTTGGAATCGATTCGTCCTCTCTGATACGACCAACAAATGTCAAATCCTGGCCTGCTGCGTCAATGGCAAGAGGATAAATATTTTTTTCAACATCATCAACCACTTTAACGCCTGGGGCTTCTGCAAGAATAGACCTTACCTCATCGGCTGATATATGTTCTTTTGTTTCAATGTTTACTGACTCTGAGTGGCTGAAGAATACAGGCACACGAACAGTTGTTGCTGTAACTCCTATACTATCATCTTCAAGAATTTTTCTTGTCTCATTTACCATTTTCATTTCTTCTTTTGTATACCCGTTATCCATAAACACATCTATATGAGGAAGACAATTAAAAGCTATCCTGTGTGGGTACACATTTATCTTACAATCTACAAAATTAAGCATGTCTTTTGTCTGATCAAAAAGTTCATCAATGGCTTTCTTTCCTGTACCGGATACAGCCTGATATGTTGAAACTACGATTCTCTTTATTCCGCATTTCTTGTAAATAGGGGCAAGAGGAACGACCATCTGGATAGTAGAACAGTTCGGATTCGCGATAATTCCCTTGTTTGTATATTCAGCCACTGCATGAGGATTGACTTCAGGAATAACAAGCGGCACCTCTGGATCCATCCGCCAGGCATTTGAATTGTCAACAACAACGCATCCATCCTTTGCAGCAAACGGTGCAAATTTTTCACTTATACTTCCTCCTGCTGAGAAAAGAGCAATGTCAATGCCTTTAAAGGAATCTTCCTTTAATTCTTCCACTTCTATCAGATCGCCCATAAAACGAAGCTTGCGTCCAGCAGATCGACTGGAAGCTAAAAGCTTAATAGACTTGAGTGGAAAATTACTTTCCTCCAGACAGGTTATCATTTGATTTCCAACAGCACCTGTAGCGCCGGCCACCGCAACATTAAATTTTTTCTCAGTCATAATTATTCTCCTTTAACATATTCTGATACAAGATTTCCAACCTCTTCTGTTGTAAAACCCATCCTGCCGGCTGCGACGTCCTTCAAATCGTCACGCAGCGCTTTGATCACCGCCCCTTCTATCAAAGAAGCCGCCTTATACTCGCCTAATGTCTCAAGCATAAGTCTGCCTGCTGAAATAGCGGCAATTGGATTAATCACATTTTTGCCGGTATATTTAGGAGCAGATCCGCCAATAGGCTCGAACATTGAAACTCCTTCCGGATTGATATTTCCTCCCGCGGCAATTCCCATTCCTCCCTGTATTATTGCCGCCAGATCTGTAATAATATCACCAAACATATTATCAGTAACAATAACATCAAACCACTCAGGATTTTTTACCATCCACATACACACTGCATCAACATGAGCATAATCTGTTTCAATATCAGGATACTCTTTTGCCACTTCAAGAAAAGCACGTTCCCATAAATCAAAGGCAAATGTAAGAACATTGGTTTTCCCGCAAAGAGTTAATTTTTTTGTCTTGTTACGTTTCCTGCAACACTCAAAGGCGTATCTGATACACCTTTCAACTCCCTTGCGTGTATTTATCGATTCCTGCACAGCGACTTCATCAGGAGTATTGCGCTTTAAGCACCCGCCTGCGCCTGTGTAAAGTCCTTCAGTATTCTCACGCACCACAATAAAATCTATATCTTCAGGTTTCTTGTCCTTTAACGGGGTATTAACACCTTCATAGAGTTTAATTGGCCTTAGGTTTATATACTGATCAAAATAAAATCTTAGTTTTAAAAGTATACCCTTTTCAAGAATACCCGGCTTAACGTCAGGATGACCAATGGCGCCCAGATATATTGCATCTGAAAGCGAAAGAGAATCAAGTACTTTTTCAGGCAGGATTTCTCCGGTTTTCTTATAATGTTCGCCACCAATATTGTAGTGGTCAAACCTGCAGACAAAACCACACCTGTCAGCAGCTGCCTTAATTACCTTGACACCTTCTGCTATAACTTCCGGTCCTGTTCCGTCTCCCGGAATAACTGAGATTTTATATTCTTTTGGCACGATAATATACTCCCTTAATAATTAATAATAAAAAATTCGTAAAAACCGAATTCATCAAAAAACAGACCCGAAAACCAAAACCTGCTCCCTGATCCCCTTAAATTTATATATATTTATCAAACAGGATTTATATGATTCTCTTCTGTTTTGGGGGTTTCGGCCTTTTGTTTTTTTACAAGTTTATGACGCTTTATTGCAGAAAAAGGACCTGAAACAATATAGGCAAGCCCCATAAAAAACAGGGCAATGGATGGCTGAGCAGCAATAAAAATTAACACAAGTATCGCTGTAACCAGAACATTAAAATTCATCTTTCGAAAAAGTTCGGGCTTCTTTTTGAAACTGTAATATTTAATGGCACTAACCATCAAAAAGGCAAGAGCATAAAGCATTATAAGAATTGCCACGGGGTGTGGATTTTTTACAATGCCCAATTTGTGAAAAAACAACACAGTCGTTGCAGCCATGCCCGCCCCGGCCGGTATTGGAAGGCCTATAAAATAATCACTGCTGATACTGCCGGTCTGTGTATTGAAACGGGCCAATCTGAGTGCTCCGCATGTCGCAAAAAGGAATGCAGCAAGCCAGCCAATTCTGCCAAAAGGTTTAAGCGCCCACAAATAAATCATTAACCCGGGAGCAAGGCCAAAGGATATAAGGTCTGCAAGGGAATCGTATTCCACTCCGAATCTGCTTGTAGTGTTAGTAGTTCTGGCAATTTTACCGTCTAAAGTATCGAATACAACTGCGATTAATATGGCTACGGAAGCTGCAATATATTTACCGTCTATGGAAGATATTATTGCATAAAAACCACAAAAAAGATTAAGAGAAGTAAATATATTCGGCAGAATATATATCCCGCGGCGAAAACCGGTTTTTTGTTTTTTTTTCATTTTAAATATCCTAATATTGATGTGCCTGCTTTTACTTTGTCTCCAATACGCACATTCAGGATTGTATCATCAGGCAGATAAACATCAAGACGTGAACCAAAACATATCATGCCAAAACGCTGGCCTCGAATGACCTTGTCTCCCTTGTTAATGTGGCATATAATACGTCTGGCAATCAGTCCGGCAATCTGGACAACACAATATTTTTTTCCCTGGTCTGTTTTAATAAAAACCGCATTTCTTTCATTATCGCTCGATGCTTTGTCTAAATTTGCAGAAATAAATTTTCCAGGGTGATAATTGATCTTTTGAACCTCTCCTTCATGCGGGATTCGGTTTACATGAACATTAAATACTGTCATAAAAACGCTTATTTTTAGACATTGACCTTCGAAATAGGGAGAGTTGTTTAAAATTGCAGCCTCAACAATTTTTCCATCTGCCGGTGAAACAACAGTATTGTCACTGCCCGGGACAACTCTGTCCGGATCTCTGAAAAAACAACAGATAAAAACGGTAACCGCAAGCCCCATCAGAGCTAAAACACTCAATCCTGTTAAAGCTAACACAACAGTTATAAATGCTGAGGCTAAAATCAGTCGATATCCAGCTCTTGCCACAGGAAAGGCTGTCTGGCCTGGTGAATCAGGGAAAAAAAAATTGCTCATTTATGCGCCCAATCTAACACATCTTTAAAGAAAAAATCTTTCGTGTTCTTCGTGGTTATCAATAGTAAAGAATCCTGGCCCAGAG
>CAYYMU010000081.1:3534-8475 GCA_964472445.1 uncultured Desulfobacteraceae bacterium | reverse complement strand
GCAGAAATTGGGCAAAAGGGGGTGTTTTGCAAAGGTCTCACAGCCTGCTGTAGAGTTCCTCAATACTTCCATGGAAATTTTGACATAATTTTTTCTTTATGCAATATAATTCATATTATTTATCAGCTGAATTAATTATAGATATTAGTTTAATATCATAATATTTTAAATAGTTATGATTATGGCAAGCAAATTTCTACTATATATTATCCAAATTTATAGTCATAAATTTACAAAGTTCCTTTTAATTTTTAAATTAACAACCGGAGGAACATACAATGGCTAAAAAGCCTACCTATGAAGAACTGGAACAAAGGGTTAAAGAATTAGAAAAAGGACCCGATGAGAAGGCACAATTCGAAGATCGACTTAAGATTTTTTCATTAGCAATAGATCAAAGTAGTGAAGGTATAGCTGTGGTTGATTTGGATGGAAATCTGGAATATTTGAATGCCTCCTTTGCAATAATGCACGGATATTCCCCTGAAAAGCTTGTCGGTAAAAATCTCTCCATTTTCCACTTACCTGAGCAGTTACCATCCGTGGATGCCGCCAACCGACAGCTCAAAGAGACGGAAAATTTCAATGGGGAAATTTGGCATATCAGACGTGATGGCACAGAATTTCCTACCTTGATGCATAATTCAACGATTAAGAATGCCGAGGGCAAACCGATTGGTATGCTCGGTACGATTCGTGATATCAGCGATATGAAGCAGGCGGAGGCGGCATTGCGTGAAAGTGAGGAGAAACTCTCAGGGATTATTAATTCTGTGACAGGCCACATAAGCATGATGGACAGCGAGCACAATATTATATGGACAAACGATATCGCAAAGGAATTGTTCGGCAAGGATCTGGTTGGCAAGAAGTGTTATACTGCCTGTCATGGATATAAAAAGGCTTGCGAGCCTTGTATTGTTAAGAAGACTTTTGAGGATGGCAAAGTTCACAAACATGAGACTGAAGTTATAGGAGCGGACGGAAATCAAATGACTTTTTGGTGCACGTCCAGTGTGGTGGCACGAGATAGTCAGGGCCGGCCGAAAATGGTAGCAGAGGTTTCGCGTAACATCACCGATCGCAAACAGGCTGAAGTGGCCCTGCAGAATTCACAGCATATGCTGGAGACTGTATTGGACTCAATACCATCCGCCGTCTTTTGGAAAGACCGTAATTCATTTTATCTTGGCGGCAACCGCAAATTTTTGAACACTATCGGCATGAACTCTTCAGAAGAGATTATCGGAAAGAGCGACTACGAGCTTTCATGGACTAAAGAGCAGGCAGATTCGTTTCGGAAGTACGACAGAAAGATTATGGAATCCGGTATCCCTGAATTCGACATCATGGAGTCCCATATTAAACCTGACGGCACCCAGGCCTGGATCAAAACCAACAAGATACCGCTGCGAGATACGGATGGGAACATCATGGGTGTCCTCGGTAGCTATGAAGATATTACCGAGCATAAGGAAGCAGATGATGAACTGGAAAGGCAGCGAAATCTCTTTAAGATGATTCTTGAAACAACCCCTGATCTGCTTATTCTTAAGGATAGAAATTTTGTCTATCAGGCCGCAAATTCATCTTTTTGCAAGTATGTAGGAAAACCAATGGAAGAAGTTATCGGAAAAACAGACTATGACTTATTCCCTGAAGATGAAGCAGAAATATATCGTAGAGATGATGCTGAGGTAATGAAATCTTTAAAGCCGTTGATTCAAGATGAAGAAGCTACTGGCGTGGAAGGCAGGCAATGGTTTCATGTAGTTAAAACACCAGTATTTGATAATGATAATAAATTGATTGGAATTCTTAGTTCAGTCAGAGATATCACAGATAAAAAGCAGGCACAAGAGGATTTGCTTGCAAGTGAGGAAAGATTTCGCGAATTTGTGGAAGGTACAGACGATTTGGTAGCACGGGTGGACAGCAAGGGGAAGCTTGCCTATGTCAATGAAACCTCCAGGAAAGTCTTTGGCCTTAGCCCGGAAGAATGTATAGGCTTACCTGCTTTTGACTTTATACACCCTGATGACCGTGAAAAAACCAAGGCAGCCCTTGCTGAATGGGTTCGCGAACGGATTTCGAGTGCAACTTTTGAAAACCGTCAGGTCAGCCAAAGCGGTCAGGTGTACTATATGCAATGGGCAATAAATTTGCAGTTTGACAAGGATGGCAACCCGATAGCTATCAACTCGATTGCGCGTGACCTCACCAAACTCAAGCTGGCAGAAGAGAAATTAAAACATTACGCCACTACGCAAGAAGTTCTGGTACGAGAAGTTAACCACCGTGTTAAGAACAATCTGGCAGCCATTATCGGTATGCTTGGCATGGAAGAAGAACATGCCGCAGAGAAAGAAAGGACATATTATTTATCTTTTCTTCAGGATTTAACAGCACGCATCAGGGGGCTTTCCACGGTTCACGGTCTGCTCAGCGCAAGTGAATGGCAACCGCTTAAACTGAGTTTACTCTGCGAGCAGATATTAAAGAACTCCATTCATGCTACAGCGTTCTCAAAAAACATAAAAATCAGCATAACCCCATCCCAGATCATGATGAACAGTACCCAGTCCCATCATTTAGCCATGGTCATAAATGAACTGGCCACAAACAGCATAAAACACCGGGTGACAAATCGCGACAATATCCGTATCAACATAATAATTGAACAAGACGGCGCTAAAACAACTGTCCAATTCAAAGACAACGGACTTGGGTTTCCTGAAGAAATAGTAAAAGGGGATTTCAGCAGCTCAAATATCGGTTTTGAATTGATTAGGGGGATTGTCATGAAAAGCCTGGGAGGGGATGTCGTCTTTGAAAACGATAATGGGGCTGTGACAACAATTTCATTTGAAAATGAAATCAACATCGCTACAAAGAGGGATACAGTCTAATGAAAGAACAGAAGCAGATCCGGGTTCTTGTTGCAGAAGATGATTTTATGGTAAGTAAATCTATAACACGAATACTGAATGATATCGGGTATGAACAGGTCGGATTAGCATCAAATGGCGAGGAAGCGGTTGAGATGACGCTTTCTCTTCAACCCGATGTTATATTAATGGATATCAATATGCCGAAGCTCGATGGCCTGCAGGCAGCCAGTCAAATCCAGGAGAACTCACCCTCTCCGATAGTTATCCTGACTGCATACGATTCTCAGGATTTGGTCAAAGAAGCAAGCAAATCAGGCGTGGGTGCCTTTCTTATTAAACCACCTGATGCTTTTGAAATCGAGAGAGCCGTCACCATTGCAATGGCGCGCCACAATGATCTTATGGAACTGAGCCGTATAAATAAGGAGCTCCAGATCCGCAAAGAAGAGCTTGAAAAAGCCCTTGCTGAAATCAAAACATTAAGAGGAATACTTCCGATTTGCTCTCACTGTAAAAAAATCCGTGACGATAAAGGTTATTGGAATCAAATTGAATCATATATTCATGAACATTCTGAGGCTGAATTCAGCCATAGTATCTGTCCGGAATGTGCAAAAAAATATTATCCTGAGTTAGATATTTATGATGATAATGGCGAACTTACAGAGGGCTGATACTGCGAGATGGAATTCACCAATATCCTATCCATGGAGATTTTGACATAATTTTTTCTTTATGCAATATAATCCATATTATTTATCAGCTGAATTAATTATAGATATTAGTTTAATATCATAATATTTTAAATAGTTATGATTATGGCAAGATATCATAATTCCGCAATTCAAGAGAATAGAATCCGTATCTCGCAAGCATCTAATCCCGAAAAAGATAACAAATTGAAACGCTTTGAAAATTGTGATATATAAATACAATCTGCAAGAGAATCGTCTGATTCTTGAGTAGTACTCGTGGCAAGATATCAAAGGTTTTGATTGGTAATATTACAAAGGTGATGCCAGATCCGTATAATCACTTGTTAGCCCTATCGAAAATTGATATTCTGCCCCATAAATATAATTTTTTTTGACAGGCGTGGAAAAAGGATAAGCATGTTAAAAAAGCGGGAACTACTGGATCGTTTAACGAAAAAGAAATTTCTTGATACATGTAAATACTTTGAAATAACAGGTCTGTCGGCAGGCAGAAAGGATGATATTGTAGATGAACTGATGAAGTATAGGGGCATAACAATTGATGAAATCCTTCCGTTGTTAAAAGTAAATGAATTAAAAGAGTTATGTTATGATTATGATATTGAGATAAAATCAAACAGAAAAGCGGATTTGATTGATGGTATTTCAGGAATAAAGAAGATAAAGAATAAAAAAATACAAAACAAAGGAAAGAAAAATAACCGGGAAGAAAAATCAAAAAGAGATAATCAAATGGCTAAGAAAAAAAAGAGTGAAAAAGAAATTGAACAATATGAGCATAAAGACAAAGACCGTGCAAATATTCCTCCTGTCGGGCTGGTAACACCTGCGAGTGACCCGGATACAGGAGATAAAAAATCCTATGAATATGATCCGCATCTTGATCCCCAATTGCAGTGGGCAGGAAAAGCCGAACATACCAGTTTTAAAGTGCCCACGGTGAGCCTGCATGTGCATGAGCGCATTGACCCTAAGACCATCATTGACACGGTAAAGAAGGAAAAAAAAGGGCTCGCACAACTATCGCTTTTTGATACCGCGAGGGAAAAACCACTGCGGGAAGCCATTGATTTTTACAAACACAAAGAGGGTTGGTCTAATCGGCTGATTGCCGGGGATAGCCTGCTGGTGATGAACTCTCTGCTGGAAAAAGAGGGCATGGCGGGTAAGGTGCAGATGGTATATTTTGACCCGCCTTATGGAATTAAATATGGCAGTAATTTTCAGCCCTTTGTAAATAAGCGGGATGTAAAAGACGGCAAGGACGAAGACCTGTCCGCGGAGCCAGAAATGATTAAGGCATTTCGGGATACCTGGGAGCTGGGCATTCATTC
>CAYYMU010000081.1:0-3434 GCA_964472445.1 uncultured Desulfobacteraceae bacterium | reverse complement strand
GCCGAACAATGGGGCCGCCGCTGGATTACCTGCGATACTTCAAGAATCGCCCTTACCCTTGCCAAACAACGCCTGATGACAGCCAATTTTGATTATTACCAGCTGGCTCACCCTGAAGAAGGTGTCGGCAGCGGATTTGAGTATAAAACAGTACCGCATATCACCTTAAAAAGCATTGCCAATAATGAGCCACCGGCAACAGAAACCCTGTATGATCAGCCATTCAAAGATAACAAAAAATCGCGTATCACTGGCCCTTTCACAGTAGAAGCTGTTCCTGCTCCCTACGCCAAAAGCTTTGATGAACTGGAACAGGAAGACAGCGGCTCAGACACCTCCATTGCCCGCACCGGTGAAACCCATCGCCAGAGTGAATGGCGGGATGAATTAATGCGAACCGGTGTCAGGGCCAAAGGTGGCAGGATGATTCAATTTACCCGTGTTGAACCGCTTGCCGGTACAAAATTTATCCAGGCAGAAGCGGAAACCAAAGAAGATACTCCTAAAAAAGTGCTGGTCGTATTCGGTCCGGAACATGCACCATTGGAGCAAAGACAAGTAGAGGATGCCTGGCAGGAAGCCCGTGCCTTAATGCCTGATATGCTTTTGTTCTGCGCTTTTCAGTTTGAAGATGAAGCAGCCAAGGATATTGATGAACTCACACCTGAAATAGCCGGAATGCAGCTCATTAAAGCACAGATGAACGCTGATATGCTCACAGATGATCTTCGTAAAAAACGTTCAAGTAATGAGAGTTTCTGGCTGGTGGGTCAGCCGGATGTAAAAATCCACAGGAAAAAAGGCGGCAAGGTTCAGGTGGAAGTAATGGGTTTTGATTATTACAACCCCAAAACCGGAAATGTGGAAAGCGGCGGCAAAAAGAACATTGCCATGTGGATGCTGGATATTGATTATAACAACCGTTCGCTTTTTCCTTCCCAGGTGTTTTTCCCAATGGCAGGTATAAAAGAGGGCTGGAGCAAACTTGCTAAAAACTTAAAAGCGGAAATCGATGAAGAAAAAATTGAAGCTTTTAGGGGCACGACATCGCTTGAGTTTGAACCGGGTACAACAATCGCCGTAAAAATTATTGATGATCGCGGGATTGAATCTTTGCGGGTAATAAAGGTGTAGTAATGGCAAGCATAGTTGAAAATATAAATAAGGATATATTGCGTCAATGCCGCGAGCAAATTGGTTTGAGTCTCCCTGTTGTTTCAAAAAAAGTGGCAAAAATTGCTGTCATAGAGCAGGGACATAAAAAACCGACCTTTAAACAAATAGATACCCTTGCTGATCTATATAAAGTGCCGCGTTGGGTATTTATTTCAGATCACCTTCCTGAAAAATATCAGTTTGATAAGGCAATACCAGCCTTCCGCCAGCTTGCCGATAGCAATGCGGATGTTTTTAGCGAACATAAAATTCGCAGTCTGACTGCTCGGGTTGACCGTTTCCGTGAACTGATTTTAGAACTGCGTGAAGATATGGGCGAACCGGTGGCTGCCTTTCATCCGCCTGAGTTAAAAAGAGATGCCATGGCCGATTTCGCGGCGCAACAGGTGCGTGATTGGTTAGACATAACAGAAGAGAGTTTTAAGTTTTCTAAATGGAAAGAAATGCTGGAAGAAAAAAACATTTTTGTTTTTATGACCAGCAAGTACAAAGGATGGTCTCATGTGGATAGGGCGCTGTTTCGGGGGCTGGCTATTTACCATCAGAAATTACCGATCATCATTATCAATGATTCAGATGCAAAAAAAGCGCAATCCTTCACCCTGTTTCATGAGCTAGGGCATCTGCTTAGAAAGGAAAGCGCGATTGATGACTGGGGCGCTTATCACCAACAGGTTGAAAAATGGTGTGACGAATTGTCCGGCAATGTTTTGATGCCTGCTGAACAAATTCTATCTGTTGTGGATACTATAGATGATCTGGATGCTGTCAAGGATATTGCGAAATATTTTAAAGTGAGTCCTTATGCTTGCCTGGTGCGGTTAAGACAAATGATGATTATTGACCAGACCGTCTATCTAACTTTTGAGACACAACTAAAAGCTGAATACAGAAAGTTGCAAAAAAAACTTAAAGAAAGCACTGGCGGGCCTGTCAGAAACCGTCCACAGGAAGTGCTTAAGCAATATGGACATATTTACGCGAATACTCTTTTTCAGGCATATCACAACAAGGAGATTGGGTTACACAAACTTTGCCAGGCATTTGATTTAAAGCGAGTTTCGCATACTTTAGAGATGGGCAGGCAATTATGAGTGATCAATATTGCCTTGATGCCAATATCTTTATAACTGCCTGGAACAGCGGCTATCCCATAAGGGTGTTCCTCTCTTTATGGAAACAACTCGCCCAATGCCGAAATGATCTTATTCTAATCAAACCTGTCTTTGATGAGATTGACCCCATTTCATCGGCAGATAAAAAACTGCCAAAGGACAAGAAAAGAGAAAAATATCCTTTGCGTGTTTGGATGATAGATAATCAGTTTGACGCAGAGCCGATTACTGATGAAATAAATGCTGTTTCTTTGGAGTTAGAGAAAGAATATGAAACAAATAATGATCCAAAAGGCGCTAATCAAAATGATATTACCTTGATTGCCTATGCAAAGGTAAAAGAGAAAGTCGTTGTAACTTTTGAGGAAGCACAACCTCAAAAACCGGGAAAGAAAAGAAATTACAGGATTCCTCTGATTTGTGATGAACAAGGTGTTGAGTGTATCAATTTTGTCGTAATGCTGGATCGTCTTGGTATAAGGATATAGCGGATGGCGAAAAATATCGACAGACTCATTATCAATACCCCTTATGAAGAACCGGAACAGCATTGGTTTTACGACAGGGAAAACAGAGATTTCCAGATTAAAGACGGCCGAAGACCGGCCGGATATGTAATGGCAACACCGGATTCCAAGGGGTTTGATGATCCGGGTATCTTTGTGGAAATTGAGCAGGTAAATAAAATCAGGCCAAGGATAAAAGATTGGCGGGAAGCCGGCCATCCTGGTGTAACAGGTATTACTAAAAGGCTGCTTGGCCATTGGCTGGACCCTGAAGAGAGAAAAGAGAAGCGGTTTTTCTTTTGTCAGTTGGAGGCCATTGAAACGTTAATCTGGATGACAGAAGCCCCTGCGGCTGAAAAAGTCGGTATAGATATTCAGGGTGACGGCAGCGCATTTGAGCGCTGGTGCAGTAAAATGGCTACCGGTTCGGGCAAAACCATTATTATGGCAATGATTATTGCCTGGAATTTTTTAAATAAAGTGACCAGCCCTACCGATGCGCGTTTCAGTAAAAACGCGCTGGTTGTAGCACCCGGTTTAACGGTAAAAAGCAGATTGCAGGTATTGCAGCCAACTCATGCTGATAACTATTACGAAGAATTTAATATCGTTCCTGCTTCATTAATGGACAAACTCC
>CAYYMU010000080.1:0-8527 GCA_964472445.1 uncultured Desulfobacteraceae bacterium | reverse complement strand
AACTGAAGACTGATTGCTCAAAAGTTATTCTGGTTTCAAGTGCTGCAAAGCGGCACAGTAGAACTTTTTATGAGTTCATCAATATTATGTATTATTAAAAAAATTAAAAAGAAAAGGGCAATAATTTTTTCTTAATAATATCTGCCGGTTTTTTCTTGCCACCAGCTGTCACGCTGCCTGATTCCTTTTTAAGTATCGTGTCTGCGATGTTCAGACGGCCTGTAATATTTTCCAGAACCGATTTTTCAATTCCATCAGTTTCTACACTGCTTTTCTTCAGGTCTTTGTTTACACTGGAAGCAATGGCTTTTTTCAAACTGCCCTGCAAGGCCTTCATGCCTTTCTGAACCACGCCTTCTAATCTTGACTGCAACGTATCTGCAAGAGATGAAGAAAGAGCCATGGATGGCTGATCAAGGGTGCCGCCTATTGAAATAATAACATCAAACGCGCCGATATCCTTGAAAACTTCTGTAAGAACAGATGCCTCCTGGCCTATGGTTATTTTTGGCTCGGAAATGGTCAACAAAAAACGGCCTTCGAGATTTTCACCGCTGACGCTGAGTGTAGAGTCCAGATTAAGATATGCTGAAGTAAGCTGAAGTGGCGAATCATCAAAAACTTTGGCGCTTTCCGACTGCAGGCGTAATTTATTAATAATCAGATTGACAGTATCTTCAGCCAGCGTATCCCTGTGATCCAATATTCCGGAAAAAGCAACTTCCCGGGCTGTATTGCCAGCAAATGAGCCTTTTAAATCAAAAACAGCCGGCTTCCCGTAAATGGACGGTTGTGTGGTTATACCCTCAAACTTTCCAGAAAGACTGGAAAAAACAAGTTTTCCCGGTTCCGCAGGCTTTTCTGATCTAACTGAAAAATCCGCCGCTTCAATAAGAAAATCCGGATATCCTTTGATAATCGGGAAATGGACATCTGTGCCTTTTATACGGGGAACATGACGCTGCTCCTGGTTTTTGTCCTTTGTTTTTCCTGCCGGCATAAATTCATTTAATTTTTTATACCATGCAATTGCATTGTTTGTCTTTTTAGCGATTTTCTTTCCAACAAGCACACAAACCAGATCTTCAGTGGAAGGCATTTTAATCTTTAACCTGGACATGACATCCCTGTAGTCTCTGATTTTGAGCTTTTCCAGTTCCTCTGCGGATAAAGATGTCTTCAGGCCAGCTATCTCTGTCTGAAAATCTTTTCTGGCTGTAATCAGGCTGTTTTTTGAAGTGTTAATCCTCTGCCGTAATGCATTGACTTTTTTAATATAGGCGGGAATCCGGGTTGGATCTTCAGGTTTTTGACTTATAAGTTCCTGTAGAGATTTTAAATCAGCATTTAAAGATTCTTTTGAGGGAAGTTTCTGAAGCTTTTTATCCCATGACTGTTTTTTTTCTGAAATTTGTTTGCGGTAATCTGCAAAAAATTCAGAAGACTTAAGATCCATATTTTTCAAAAAATCTTCTGGCTTGCGTTTTTTTAAATCTGAAAGCACAGTAAAATCAGGAAGCACGCATTCTTCTAATTGCGTTTTAACCGGAATATTTACATCAAGGGGTTTTTTGATCCTCTCGTGTTTTTTCTTAAGACTGACAGGCAGTTCACCAGAGGTCTTTCGAGGAGTGTTAAAAGCAATATCCTGCACTCCCATTTTTTCTATAACTATCTTTTTTTTCAGTAAAGGTCCTGCCGCAAGATCAAAAGATACACTTCCTGTTTCCACCGCGTTTCGCATGGGTTGTTCAGGGTCGGTTATCTGTATATTGTGCATATCAATGTGAAATCCGGAAAGCTTAAAATCAAGATCCCCGATATCTACCCGCGCTCCAACAAAAAAAGTAGCCTGTTTTTCCAGAGCTCTTTTAATAATACTGTCCAAAAAGAAAAAATTAAATATTGCAATAATACCGGCTATAATAACAAAGGCTATAAATCCAGGCCAACGAATCATTTTCATTTTTCTACCCCTTCATAGCGCTGTAACGTGAATACCATTTATACAGACTTGATGCCTTTATTAACCGAATGATTTTCCACCTGTTAAAACGTTCCATAAAAATTTCGCGGTATTTAACCACCAGCAACTTTCCACACCAGTAAACAGGGTAAAAAGCCAGGATGGAAAAGATCAGACTCCCCATCACAATTGTGTTGTTGAAACGTGTATAGGGAATCAGAGGCATATTATAAAAAAAAGTCCAGAGCCCTGCGAGAATACCTTTCCCTGTAAGAATAAATATGCCGATCTGATGAAACACAGGATCCAGCAAAAAAGCCAGGAGGCTGAAAACACCCCATGAAAGGACAGAAGCGCTGATGTTAACTCGAAAGAGTAAAATTGCCAGAAGAACTATCAGGTTATGAGGACTGGAAAAAGGTGTAAGGCCAAAAATCATACCAAGGCTGAATCCCAGAGAAATCTGGCGCGGGTCGGTATCAGAATGCATTGCTCTGATAAGTTTAAAAATATATCTTAACATTGCTTACCTCAATTAATCGTTTTTTTTATATCATATTAGATAATTCTGCAAGAAAATTCCAAGCCTTATTGTTTAGCGTTAACCGTTTTTCTGCTCAAATGTCTTCATGAAATCAACAAGCGCCTCTACTGCCTCAATACTTGTGGCATTGTAAATTGATGCCCGGCAGCCGCCAACAGAACGGTGACCTTTAAGACCGCCAAAACCATTTTCAATCGCTTCCTGAATAAATCTTTTTTCCAGGTCTTCGTCTGGAAGACGAAAGGTAACATTCATTATTGAGCGGCTGTCTGTAGCTGCAGTTCCTTTGTAAAAGCCGCCTGAATCCAGGCTGTTATAGAGAAGCTGTGCCTTTCTGATGTTTATCTCTTCCATTTTTTCAAGGCCACCGATTGTTTCCTCAAGCCATTTCATTACAAGCTGAACAGTATAAATCGCAAAACATGGAGGAGTATTATACATTGAATTTTTGGAGGCATAAGTTGTATATTTAAGCATGGACGGCAAGCCATCAGGCACCATGCTTAACATGTCATCCCGGATAATTACCATGCATAAACCAGCCGGCCCGATGTTTTTCTGAGCACCCGCATAGATAAGACCAAATTTTTCCACATCCAGAGGCCTGCACATAATATCTGACGACATATCTGAAATAATCGGCAGTCCATTTGTATCTGGAAAGGTTTTCCACTGGGTTCCCTTAATTGTGTTATTAGATGTTATATGAGCATAAACCGCATCATTATTAAATTTAATACCCTGAGGAATATAGGAAAAACCCTTATCTTCAGAAGATGCCACAACCTTTACCTGTTTTCCCAGAATCTGAGCTTCCTTTACAGCCTTTGTTGACCATGTGCCGGTATTAACATAATCCGCTGTTTTTCCATCCTGCAAAAAATTCATTGGAATCATGCAAAACTGCATGCTGGCGCCGCCCTGGATAAAAAGTACATGGTATTTTTCATCCAGATTTAAAAGCCGCTTCGTTCTTTCCACAGCATCGTTTATTACATTGTCAAACCATTTGGATCTGTGACTGATTTCAACAATCGACATTCCGGATTCATTGAAATTCAAAAATGAATCTTTTATTTCTTCAAGAACGCTAAGCGGAAGCGCAGCAGGGCCTGCATTAAAATTATAAATTCTGTCCGTCTTCATGATTTTTCCTCCAAATATAATAAATCTGAGCTATTAACAAAGGTATTGGATATTAGATAAAAACTGAGCCCCAAAATTGATGGCGCCGTAAAAAGTCGAATAACCCACTTAACTGTCATTCCGGCGAAAGCCGCAATCCAGTAAATTCAATACGTTCTGGATGCCGGATCAAGTCCGGCATGACGATTTCGAGACTTTTTACGAGTTCATCAAAATTGATGGCGTCGTAAAAAGCTAAATTCTGCCATTTTTCTCCCTAATTTATACTTTCCAATTTCAAGTTTCAAGCCGTTAACAACTAACAATTTGTACAGATAGGATATAATATGTCAATCAGTATTTTTGGCTATATCTCATAAGTGTTTGTCAAGTCTTGACAAGCAGCTGATTTATATTTTATTACAAAAACCATTATGAAAATATATAATTATCCTTCAAAAACAGCTGACGCAAGGGTTGCATCGATTATAAATCGAGGCTTAAATTTTAAGAAAAAAGATTACATGGCTGTCACAAGCATCCTTGATGATGTTCGAAAAAATGGGGACAAAGCCCTTATTAAATATGCAAACCGCTTTGATTCTCCAGGGTTGGGCATAAAATCAATTCAGGTAACAAACCGGGAAATCGATGCAGCAGCAAAGAAAGTGGATCGATCCTTTATACGATCTCTAAACAGGGCAATCAGACAGATAAAAGATTTTCATAAACTGCAGACGGAAAAGTCATGGATCAATCTCAACAGGCCCGGCACTATTGTAGGCCAGACAATAAATCCTGTTGATGCTGCTGGAGTTTATGTGCCAGGCGGAAAAGGAGGCAAAACGCCCCTGGTATCGTCGGTTCTTATGGGTGTTATTCCCGCTAAAACAGCCGGTGTAAAACATATATCAGTGGCAACCCCGCCTACAAAAGACGGAACCATAAATCCTTATCTTCTTGTTGCAGCGCAAAAAGTCGGTGTTGATGTAATTTACAAAATTGGAAGCGCCTGGGCAATTGCGGCATTAGCATACGGTACCGAGACTGTAATAAAAACAGATGTTATAGTAGGTCCTGGTAACATCTATGTTACACTTGCCAAAAAAATCGTCGCCGGCACAGTAGGAATAGATATGATAGCCGGGCCAAGCGAAATCCTTATAATTGCAGACAGCAATGCAAACCCGGAATTTATTGCGGCTGATCTTCTTTCTCAGGCAGAACACGACACTCTGGCTTCGGCCATGCTCGTAACAGATTCCAGTGAAACCGCAAAAGCAGTTGCACATGCCGTTGAAAAACAGCTGACAAACCTGTCAAGAAAAGAAATTGCCGCTGAATCTATCTCCATCTACGGTGCAATTATGGTTGTTCCCGATCTTACTGCCGCAATAGAGCTTGCAAACCGTATAGCTCCGGAGCATCTTGAGCTTCATATAAAAGACCCGTTTGATCATGTCGGAAAAATCAAAAATGCCGGTGCTGTGTTTATCGGAGAGTACACGCCGGAACCTGTAGGCGACTATATTGCCGGACCAAACCACGTTCTTCCAACCGCAGGCACGGCAAGATTTGCGTCAGCTCTTTCTGTTGAACATTTTACAAAAAAAACAAGCCTGATTTTTTATTCAAAACAAGCCTTTAAAGACGAAGCAAAAGATATCATGCGGCTTGCAAAAATCGAAGGTCTTGACGCACATGTTAATTCAGTAAAAATCAGATTAAAAAAATAAATAATCGTGTGTGCCGGTATCCAGCTACGGGTGGGCAACTCCAAAGTTAGCCTGGCAGGCTTCATTGAATGAATTGATCTTTTTTATCAGAACCTTATCGTTTCCTCTTTATCCCCTGCAAACCTCGCAAAAAAAATGCCACTCAGACGACAAAAAGATATAGTCCTTGACATTTAACCGTATTCTTATATCATGAAAATAGTTGGACCGTTAAAAATAACGTACAAACGTTTCCTCCTTGCGGTGTATATCCTTTATCTCCAAATGTGGTCTGCTCCCCTAAGCTAGAAGCTATTATTTTTTTCAAACAATTGGCTTGTTGTGCAAAAAATTTCATCCTCGAAAAAGAGTGTTATTTTTTGAATACATCAACTCTTTAAAATGAGGAGGGCTATGCTCTTAAATAAAAAACCTTATCACAAAAAACGTATCACAACCGCTTTACTCCTTGCAGCTGGTACAGGAAGCCGCCTGTTCCCCCTGACACAAAAATCACCCAAATGCCTTACCCTTGTTAATAAAACGTCCATATTGGAACGATTGATCAAAAGCTTGAATCAACATGGTTTCAAACGGCTGGTTATAGTAACCGGTCACATGGAAAACTGCATTCGTAATTTTCTGAAAACCCGGGCCGGGAACATTAAAATCGAATATGTTTTCAGTCCATTATACAAAACAACCAATAATATATATTCTTTATGGATGGCTAGGGAACTTATCAATGAACCATTTGTGCTCATTGAAAGCGATCTTGTTTTTGATCCGTCTTTATTGACAAACATGCTTTACCCCGACAGGATTGCCATTGCACGAATAAAGCCTCGGCTGAACGGTTCAACTGTCACAATCAATTCATCCAACACTGTTGATGCATTCCATAGTAATACAAAAAAAAGTTCAGGACGAACCCGATATAAAACAGTTAATATTTACAGCCTTTCGGTTTCATCGTGGTACCGGGTTATCGAAAAACTGAACCAGTATATCCTGGCAGGCAGGGTCAATGATTATTACGAAGCCGTGTTTCGACAAATGGTGGCAGAAAAAAATTTATCCTTTCAGGCGGTCTTTTTTGACCATAAGCCTTGGTATGAAATTGACACAATAGAAGATCTTGCATCTGCTGAAAAGCTGTTTCCGGCAAAAACCAGTAAAACGCTTTCCGTTTATGGTATAGAACCTGACCGTTTAGAAAATACACCCCTGTACGCCCGTAAACCCCTTGTAAAAGGAAGTCTATATGCCCGACCCACATTATAAAAATCAGATAGAAAAATATGAATATATTTCAAGTCAGCATGGCGGATACTATCGCCATGATTTTATTGATCATGCTTATTTATTTAACCTTTACTTCCCGCCGGAAGAGGTTTTTACCTGCTTTAAAAACCAAATCCATGACCTTGTCCTGAACTACCCTGTTGCACAGGATGCCCTTGCTTCTCTTGTGGGTAAGCTGATCAATCAAAAGCCTGAGTACATTGTTGTCGGCAATGGTGCAGCAGAACTGATTAAAATTGTCTCAGGACAAATTGCCCGGAAAATCGTTATTCCCGTGCCTTCGTTCAACGAATATGTGAATGCCGCACCCAAAGGATGTGCCGGAGAATTCCCCCTTGAGAGTCCTTCTTTTGAACTGGATGTGGATAAATTTGCGGCTCATGTCATTAAAACCGGTGCAGATATTGCAGTTGTGGTAACTCCAAACAATCCAACCTCCATTGCCGTTCCCAAGCCTGATCTGATACGTCTGGCAAAAAAATTGTCCGGCCATGACTGTCTATTAATAATTGATGAGTCCTTTATTGATTTTGTTCAGGACCCGGATCAGACATCCATGAAAGATAAAATCGAAATGTATCCCAATATCGTCATTTTTAAAAGCATGAGCAAGGCATACGGTATCTGCGGCCTTCGAATCGGCTATCTTTTGACGGCTAATTCCAATTTTGCCAAAGCTGTCCGCCAGGGCGTTCATATCTGGAATATAAATGGATTTGCAGAACAATTTTTAAGGGTTTTACCTGACTATCGCGACGCTTTCATTAAAAGCTGTAACCGGGTTAAAAAGGATCGGGATAAACTTTATAAGGATCTATCGACTTTTTCAGGACTCACAGTTTATAAGCCGGATGCCAATTTTATTTTTTGCCAATTGCCTGATACCGGGCCTAATGCTCCTGAGTTAACAAAAAAATTATTTGTTGAACATAATATGTACATCAAAGACTGTCAGGGTAAAACCATGCCTGGTGCTGACCGATATATCCGTATTGCAGCCCGAACAAAAAAAGAAAACACCAACCTTGTGAACGCGCTGGGATCCATTCTTGGGGACAAGAACAAAATAGAGAGGAATGGATGAACACATCACAATCTAAACCTTCAAACCAGACCGGAATGCTCTGGTTTGCGAAAGATCTTCCCAATATTTGTTCTCTTGCAGGGCTTTTATGTGCGCTGCTGGGGATATACTTTGCAGTTTTAAAAAATTTTCCGGCAGCCATTATCGGGATGATATGGGCAGTCCTTTTTGACTGGGGTGATGGTATTATTGCCCGCAAAATGAAGGGCAGAACAGATGAACAAAGAAATTTCGGAGCACAACTGGATTCATTGATTGATATGGTAAGCTTTGGAATCTGTCCAGCTGTTTTTCTTTTAAGCTATGGAGGGTTCAGTACATGGTTTTTGCCGGGTGCCTTTGTAATCGTTGCCACCGGCGCGATACGATTGAGCTATTTCAATATATTCGGTCTTGTAGACAGTACCACATATAAGGGGCTTGCGCTTGACAACAATGTCATTGTTTTTGCTTTTATTTTTCTGTTTGAACCTTTATTCAGCACTGCAACTTTTTCAATTCTACTTTATATGATGTTCATGATCATGGCTGGATTTAATCTTTCACCGCTGCGAACACCAAAATTTGCCGGCAAATGGTTTTATGTACTCATGGCTTATACAGTTGCATTGACGATTATCTACTCTGGGCTTTTATTTTTATTATAAGGCTTGCCCCTGCTTCCCACCATTTCTTTTTCGCACCAGTAATTTGAATCAGCCACCACCAGTAGAACTGGTGGTATGAGGAAGGCCCCTAAAAGGGGCCATATTAAACAATCTTTAGTGTTCATCGACAGGATTAACAGG
>CAYYMU010000079.1:0-8550 GCA_964472445.1 uncultured Desulfobacteraceae bacterium | reverse complement strand
AAACTGTTTTTACCCAGCCCTTATATTTATCGTTTTTCATTGGTCATCCGGAATTATATCACTTTTGATTAACTCGTAAAAAGTTACGAATTTAACAGTATAATTTATTAGGCACAGAGGGACATAGGGACATAGGGACATAGGCGCATAGATTTTTGCCAGACCTGCAAATCTCTCTATATTTTTATTTTGCTTTGCCCCACTGTGCCTTTGCCCCTCTGTGCCTGATGAGTTACTTTAATTTAATCATAACTGAAGACTGATCGTTCTAGTTTCCATGAAGGATTCAGATTTTATATTGGATGCTTGTTATATTGTCAAACAGGTAAAGGTAAATTAAAAGGAAGTAGAATAGGAATCTCGCAAGCATCTCCCTGAAAACATAATAAATTGACTTATATATTCGTCTGATTTCAAATGTCTCATAGGTATATATTACACAGCTCATCTATTGAGAGCTTTGCATAACTGCCATTTTTTTCAAGTAGATTGAAGATTCAGAGGGATCAACTTTTGTCTTTTTCGCATTTAAATCTTCATGGTGTCATTGACTTGCAATACAACGATGTGCAATGATTACCGGTTATGATTAACCGGGTTTCTCAAATCTAAATAGAAAAACATTTTTTAAGAAAAAAAAGTTTAATTTTAACCCATACTGGATAAGAGCATGAAATATATAGTTTATCTGCTGGGAGTTTTTTTTGTCTGCGGTATTTCTTTCGCAGAGCAGCCCCCTTCGTCCTTTGATCTTCGAGATATCAATGGCCATTCGTATATTGGCCCGGTCCGGAATCAGGGAGGCTGCGGCAGTTGCTATGCGTTCGGCGCTGTGGCGGCTGCCGAGAGTGCCTATAACCGGTACTATGGCCTTTACGACGCGGCGGCGGTCGACCTTTCCGAATCATTTATTGTCTGGAGCCTGAGCCCCCTCTATGAAGGATTCGATGGCTGTAACGGAGCCAGTTATGATTATGAGGAATTGACCGGGTTTGTGGAACATGGGGTTCCTCTGGAGTCAGCCTTTCCGTATGTCACCACCGATCCCGGGTCGGATAACCACCACTGGGATGCGCCACGCACAGGTTTCAATGAATGGTATCGCATCCCCCCCAATGACATTGAGACAACCAAACGGGTCATCCAGAGTTTCGGCGCAGTTGATGCCGCCGTCATGGTTGATGCGGATTTCCAGGCTTACCCGAGTGGCATCTTTGAAAACACGCTCACTGCTGTCAATTCAGATCTGCCATACTATAGCAGCCTAAATCATGCAGTATCGCTTGTAGGCTGGGAGGACGATCCCGGTGACAGCGGGATGGGATACTGGATCCTCCGCAACAGCTGGGGTACAAACTGGGGGGAAGACGGCTATATGAGGATACGATATACCTCTGCCAGGGCGAGTATGGAGGGGACATATATTCTGTATGAGTCATGGGGCGGGGAAGACGTGTCCTGGGAGAATACAGGAGAGGTACAGGCGGTTCCCTGGAGTGCGGGCGGGACCACGAATGCGCACGCCGTTGATATCTGGGGGGGTGCAGGAAGCAGCGTGACCAACACCGGCACCTTATCCGCCACTGCTGAGGCAGATGCCGATTTGACCACGGCCAGGGGCGTGTATTTGTGGGGTGGGTCCCAGGGAAGCGTCACCAATCAGGGCTCGATTCAAACCACGTCAACCAGCCTGCAGAATCAGGCCATTGCATATGGGATTTGCGCCCAGGCCAATGAGGTCCAAAATACGGGGCAGATCTCCGCCAGCGCCTCCGCATCGAACGATCAGGCACTGGCGTATGGTGTTTTGCTGTTCAACGGCGGCAGTGAGGTTGATCTTCAAAACAATGGAGAGATTACTGCCGGCGCCGATGGTGTGAATGCCAGGGCATACGGCGTGTGGACCGACAGCCGCTCACACAGCACTGTTGTCAACAACGGTCAGATCGTCGCAAACGCTTCAAGCACATCCGCAGTAGGAATCTTACTCAGCGGCGGACCCGCGACCGTCACCAACACGGACCGCATCGAAGCTACATCGAGTGCGGGATACGCACTTGGAATAGTCGCGTACGCAGACACGACAATTGTAAACAGCGGCACTATCCTGGCGTCAGCGCCTACTTCATATTCTATCTACTCTTCCTCTTCTTACAACATGCGTTTGATCCTCCAGACGGGTTCGGATCTGTTGGGGTGTGTGAGTCTTTTTGGAGATGATGACTATGTGGAACTGCAGGGTACCGGCGTTGAGGATGAGATTTTTACCGGCGTTGAGACCCTGAAAATGAACGGTGTGGACTGGTCCCTGACGGGGAGTTCAGCCTTTGATTCTATAGGCATCCAGCAAGGCCTGCTGCGGATAAACGGCGCTATTTCAGGACCCACAACAGTTGAAGCCCTGGGCACGATGGGGGGGCACGGAACACTGACGGGCAATGTTCTCAACGGCGGCACGGTGGCGCCGGGCAACTCCATTGGAACCCTAACCATCACAGGGGACTATACCCATGCCGCCGGTGCTGTTCTGGAGACCGAGGTGGGCGGGGGCGACTCCGACCTCTTGGCGGTGACGGGCACAGCTGATATCCAGGGCGGGACACTTCATATTGTGCCGTACGGGTACGCTACCGCGGGCGATTATACCTTCCTGACCGCGGGCACGCTCCTGGGGGCCTTTGACCAGGTTGACCCTGCGGCAGTACTGAATGCAACAGTGAGCAGCCCCACTCCCAATATCCTGTCCATGAGCATCACCCGTAACAGCTATCAGTCGCTGGCGGCCAACGGTGACCAGACGACTCTATCCTGTGTTCTGGATCAGCTACGTCCTTCGGCTACCAGTGACATGGCAGTTGTTCTCAACCAGATTGACACGCTGGATCTTGGAGGAGTTCGAGTTGCCATGGACGATCTGATGCCAAAGCTTCAAGCCGGGGCGAGTGCCTTAGCACTGGGCAATACCCGCAGGAGCATACAGCATATTCGTACTCGAGGAAGGAACGAGCGGAGTCAGAGAAATCAGGGGACAGGCCAGACCTCTATCGGAGGGCCGATGCTGGCTTCTGCCGATAATTGGGTGCCAGCTTTGGGAATGCTGGAAGAACCCCGGAACAGCAGCAATGCCACAGAGGGGCCATTGACCCCCGATTCAGACATGTGGTTCACCACTCTGGGGTCCTACGCTCGGTACGGTGATATCTCCGAGAGCCCATCCTTTCGGGAGAAGCTGTGGGGTTTCATGCTGGGGATTGAATTTCGTATCAATGACAGCCTGAGGGGAGGAGTGGCAGGGGCATTTACCAAAGGACGCCTTGAGGAGACATCCTCCCGGAGTATCAGCGATAATGATTCTTATAAGGGCATACTGTATGCCCTGTGGGACGATGAGGCCCAGGCTGGCGGATACTATGCGGAGTCAATGTTTGGCTTTGGGCAGAACAGGTTTGACTCGGGGCGTTGGGTTGCCTTCTTGGACCGAACAGCTGTAAGCAAACACGACGGACAGGACTGCTTCGTCTCGATAAACGGCGGGCATGACTGGACTCTTGATCGCTGGAGATTCGGCCCGACTGTCGGGATCGAATATGTCTATCTCCATGAGGAGGGGTATGAGGAACACGGCGCCGGTGCGGCAAATCTGAAAATAGATTCGTCTGATTCAGATTCAGTGCTGAGCCTCCTGGGTTACCACGCCGCGAGATCTTTCCCTCTTGAAAAAGTTGTCGTGACCACGGAATTAAGGGCCCGGTGGGATCATGATTACCTGGCCGACTCAGAATCGCTTCACTGCCGGTTTACCGCGGCAGGGTCCTCCTTCGACATCTCAGGCCGGGACGGGGCCAGAGACTCTTTCTTCCTGGGCGCGAGTCTGAAAATATCATTTGGCAAGAATATAACGGGTTATTTTGATTATGACTGTATGCTCAGAGGCAGCGATGGCGACAGATCGCATCTGTTCAACGCCGGCTTGAAGATATTGTTTAAATAGGGAGGAACTTAGGCGTAGGTGTTTTCAATGAGAAATGTGTAACCATGGGATCGAAATCACGATCATCATGGAGTAAAGTCAATCCTTCAATAATGCAGAATGTTGCGATAATTATGTCAATTGTTTTTCGGACGGTAACACCTGCTTTTCGAAGGGATCGATAATTTCTGGCACTTTGAATTGCGACATTATATCCACCAATTTGACGGAACAATAGAGCACTGAGAAAGTTCCTGGCTTTTTCAAAATCGGTGTTAGATCTGAAGCCCCGAAGAACCTCAGTGAGGATTAAATCTCCAATGATGACAGGAGTGTTTGAAAGGTAATGATCGAGTAGATCTGTCTGCCACGTGGAAATACCGTTGAAATAATTGATCCATACTGATGAGTCGACCAGGATCACTGATCCACCCTCATTGCATCAAGGTCACCATCCCATTTAAGTTTTCCACGTAGATCTTTAATTCGTTCCTGTTTTTTAATTTGAACCAATAGTTTAAGCCCGGACTCAACAACAGCCTTTTTAGTTTTTAACTGGCTGAGAGTCATGGCCTCATGCATAAGCTTGTCATCTATAACAATGTTTGTTCGCATAATAATGCTTCTTAAAGTATGTGTATGATATTGACTATATATACACATCAAGGCAATGTCAACGGGTTTATCTTCTCCGGAGGTTGCACAGGCAACATTTTACGTAATTGGTCACAAGCCATAGCTATCATCTTGTGAATCTGCCCATACTCTCTATTTCTTGGGAAACTAACCAAATGGCGCAACCAAAAAATAAACTTACGAAATTGTCCTTAAGCGAAAGACAAATAATGCTTGATTTGTCTTTAATATTGAGATAAACATTTTTTATGGAAACAATTCTTGAGCAACTCATAGCCGATTTTCAGGAACGGACGCTTCCTTCTTTTACCCGGCGGCACATTCAACTTCCATGGCTGCCCGGAAAAATAGATACAGTTATCGGTATGCGCAGAACCGGCAAAACCTGGTTTCTTTTTCAGGTCATATCTGACCTGCTTGCAAAAGAAACGCCGAAGCAATCGATTCTCTATTTAAATCTGGAAGATGAGCGGCTTCATCCCATGACAGCATCTGATCTGCATTTAATCCCCGATATCTATTTTCGTCGTTATCCAGAGGCTCGCGATGGATTATGCGTATTCATTTTTGATGAAATTCAGAATATTCAGGGGTGGGAACAGTTTGTCCGGCGTCTTTTAGATACCGAAAATATACATATCTGCCTCACAGGTTCTTCTGCCAAACTGCTGAGCCATGAAATAGCAACCAGTCTAAGAGGCCGATCACTTGCAACCGAGATATTTCCATTCAGCTTCACAGAATATCTTGAACATAATGGAATCAATACTGAAAGCAACAGACGTCCCGGCGCCGGAAAGCGATCTCTTCTGGAAAACCGGCTCAAGACATATCTACTCGAAGGCGGATTTCCCGAAGTCCAGAATATCGCCGGCGAATACAGAATTCGCATTCTTCAGGATTATCTGAACGTTGTAATATTGCGCGATCTCGTAGAGCGCTACCGGATATCAAACATCGTCCCGCTTCGTTATATGATAAGGCATCTTATGAATGCGCCGGCATCTCTTTTCAGCATCAACAAGTTTTATAATGATTTGAGATCCCAGGGTATTTCATGCGGTAAAAACACCCTTCACGAATATCAGGGTTATCTTTCTGACGCGTATCTTTTCTTTCAGGTATATATCCACAGCAGCTCGGAACGGGCGCGTATGGTCAACCCACGAAAAATTTATGTCATTGATACAGGACTTATCAATGCGTGTTCCCGCAACGTCCGGTCGGAATGGGGCCATCTGCTGGAAAACTTTGTCTTTATGGAACTGCGAAGAATGTATGATACCATTGAGTATTACAAAACAAGGAGCGGCAGGGAAGTGGATTTCCTTGTAACAGATATGCACGGCAGGGAGTTGCTGATCCAGGTGGCGGCGGAAATGGAAACTCCTGCGACTCGATTGCGTGAATTAAAGGCCCTTGTGGAAGCCATGAAAGAATCCGGTCTGAGAAAGGCCACCATTGTTACGTTAAATCAAGAGGAACATCTGAAAACCGAAGCAGGCCATATCCAAATCCTGCCTGCATGGCTGTGGGCGCTCTCGCTAAAAGACAGCAACCTTGTCTGATGAACAAAAGGGATCACAGGGCAGACTGAACCCCTTTTCTATGACCCCTTTTCTATCTTTTTCTGACCGCTTGACTTCAAAATGCTACACGTGTATTATACGTGTAGCATTTGAGGAGGTGCTTGTGATGCAAAGAAAACTTACAGTGACTATAGACGAAGAGGTCTATGACGGCTTACGGTCAGTTATTGGGCCACGAAAAATCAGCCGTTTTATTGAAGAGTTAGTTCGCCCTCATGTTGTCAGGAAAGATATGTATGCTGCATATAAAGAGATGGCTGCTGATTGTGTCAGGGAATCCGAAGCCCTTGAGTGGGCAGAAGGCACACTGGGAGACTTAAACGATGAAGAGAGGTGAAGTGTGGTGGATTAACTTCGATCCTTCCGTTAGAGGTGAAATTCGCAAGCAGCGACCGGCCGTCATCGTAAGTAATGATGCTGCCAATCATTTTCTTAACAGAGTCCAAGTCGTGCCCTTGACGAGTAGCGTTGGCAAACTCTACCCAAGCGAAACATATGTAACGTTTCGTAGGAAAAAAGCCAAGGCTATGGCCGATCAGCTTACCACGGTGAGCAAGAAGCGGCTAATTAATACAGCAGGATCAATTTCCTCCACTGAGATGGAGAATATAGGCCAGGCTATCACGATCCAACTTGATCTCTAAGGCAGAATTGATTGCAGTTATTGTTGGCGAACCTGAACGTGATAGGATTATTGAATTTACTACTGGAAATACACTTATGGGGCCTGGTTCTATCCCTTGGGAAATTGGCAATGCCTTTTCTGCTATGTTTAAACAGAACAGGTTGACACTTGATGAAGCTCGGAAGGGCCTTATAATTTTTGATAGTATCCCCCTCCGGTATATCAAACCAGACTTTGTTAATGCCTTGAAAATATCCAAACAAGCCAACATGTATGCATACGATGCCTATTTCCTGGATTGTGCTATTAGACATAAAGCACCGCTATTGACGTTGGATCGAAAGTTAAAGAGAGCTGCTCAAAATCTCAACATCGAAACCATGGAGGTTTAAAATGCAGGTTTATACATATTCAGAAGCCAGGCAAAAGCTTGCTATAGTTCTTGAACAGGCTGAAGATACTGGAAAGGTACTAATTCGAAGGAAAGACGGAAGAACTTTTGCATTGGTTCCAGAAAAGATAGCTTCTTCGCCTTTAGATGTACCATCAATCAAAGCGCGTATTACGACTCAAGAAATAGTAGATATTATTCGAGAAGGAAGAGAAAGGTAGAAAAATAAGGGACCTTGCGGGACATCCATTGGATTATTGGTTGAAGGCTGATCGGTAAAGCAGGATTATCAGAATACAGGATGTTATTCTTATAACCCATTGAATCTATATATGGCACTATGGCCGCAGAAGCTGTCACTACTTATCGTTGGGTGGCTTTTGAGGAGAAGAAAAAATGAGTCGAGCAACCAAGTTTGATCCCAGTAAGAGTCGAATCTATCTGAGTACACCGGTTAATGCGCTGGTTGAAGGGATTTACGAGCAAAATATTCCCCTGGCCGAAATCCAAAAGCATGGCGATTTTGGACTTGGTACCTTCAATGATCTGGATGGTGAGATGGTTTTGCTTGATGGGCAAATATACCGCGTCGCTTCTGATGGAAATGTCAGTTCAGTGAGCTCGCAAACTCTAACGCCTTTTGCGTGTGTCACGTTTTATCGCCCGATGAGTTCCGAAAATTCAAGGGGCATGCTTACATACTCGGAGTTTCTGGCCTGGTTGACGACCCTCATGCCATCACCGAATTTGTTTTATGCCTTTCGCATTGAAGGTGAGTTCAGCGAGGTTAAGACGCGCTCTATCCCCAAACAGGAGAACTATCGGCCATTGGTGGAGGTGGCCAAAGAGCAGCCGGAATTCCATTTTAGCAACATAGAGGGGACATTGGTGGGCTTTTTTACCCCTGTTTTTATGGCATCGCTGAATGTGCCGGGACTGCATTTGCATTTTCTGTCGCAGGATCGGCAACATGGTGGGCATTTGCTGGAGTGTCAGGTGAAGCAGGTTCGGGCGGAAATCCAGTTTCTGTATACATTGGAGTTGTCCTTGCCACTCAATGCCGACTATTTGTTGTGCGATTTTCAGCGAGATATTCAAAGCGACTTGGATAAAGCGGAGAAATAGAGACAGGCTGAGGGATACAGGAGAAGTTCTTCACATTATAAGTTGCTAATATATGGGATAATTGATACAGGAAATATATGCCATGAAAGGCTAGGATAGATGCTTATGGCGTTCTTCACCATATCATTTTCATTTGCTGCCCAGAACCGAAACTATGGTGTCAAGTTTTGACACCGACTCTTTGATAATGGGTAATGCCACATAGAAGCCTTAG
>CAYYMU010000078.1:0-8575 GCA_964472445.1 uncultured Desulfobacteraceae bacterium | reverse complement strand
AAAGTCATTTGCAAGCAACATTGAGCAGTTTTGGAAAAAAATAAAATTAATTGCAAAACGGCCGGAGCAATTCATAAGCCGAATTTTGTATCTGGTTCGGGTTACCCCGCTAACCGGACAACGATCATTCATCTATGGAGACAGGTTGCCCTGTCTCTCCTGCGACTTACCCGGGGGCTTTGGACGGGCAGCCCTAAATCGCCCCTCTATTTAGTCTTGCACCAGGTGGGGTTTACCGAGCTTCCACGGTCACCCGGGAAACTGGTGCGCTCTTACCGCACCTTTTCACCCTTACCCGTCACCTTAATGACAGGCGGTATACTTTCTGTTGCACTTTCCTTCACGTCACCGCGACTCCACGTTATGGAGCACCCTGCCCTGTGGTGTTCGGACTTTCCTCTAAATCAAAAAATGATCCAGCGATCGTCTGAACTGCTCCGACCGTCAAATTGAGAACTTTGAAAAACATTTCCCGTTAAAAGCGGGATTAACCACATGAAATACAAAAAATTACGAATGTAAAGAATCTTGGCCCAGAGAACCAGGCTTTGGCTATCCCCAGAGGAAATTTGTTTTGCATGAAAAAGATGAACCCTGGTCGCCTCTGGCGCCGCCGAAGGCGGGTAAACATCGAATGTGGATATCGCTTCGCTCATTTTTTTAATAAAATTAAAACGCCGAAGGCGTACCATAATTCGACGTTGGAAGTTCGATGTTCGACGTTCTTTTTTTAAACACAAAACTCCAATGCAAAGCCATCTATCTCTGACCTGGCCCTGAGGACCATGTTTTTCAGGACAAAATAAACGCCTCAATCCTATTATTTTTCCCAGTAAATAATTCTCTGGCAGTTGGGACAAAATTTTAAAGCATCACAACGCTGAAGTTCATTATACATCTGCGGAGGAATATTCATGTTGCACCCGCTACATACAGCATCCTTAACAGACGCTATTGCAATTCCATTAATCGTCTGCTTTACCATCATATATTTTTCTATCAATTCAGGCTTTACACTGCTTGATATAGTCTCTCGTTCAGACTCAAGAATAACAAGTCTCTCTTTTCCCTGCTCTGCTTCCTGTTTTATGGTTTCCTTGTCATCTTCTATAATTTTTTTAAATTTTAAATATTCATTCTTTTTTTCAGCAATATTTTTATCTATTTCATCTATTCTATCTAAAAACAACAGCATCTCATCTTCCATTTGAGAATTTTTTTTCTCAAATTCTTGTATTTCCTTTAATAAAGACTGATATTCCTTGTTTGTCTTAACTTCTCTAAGTTTTGTCTGGCTTTTCCTGATTTTGGAAATTCCCGTCTGAACGTCAGACTCATATAAACGATATTTCTTGTTCAATTCGTTGCATAATGAGTCTTCATCAATTACAGATTGTTCAAAGTCCCTGAGTTTAGAATCAAAAGAATCAACTTTTTTAGAAATATTGCTCAGCATGCCTTTAATGTTTTCTGATTCTATCTCAATTTTCTGTAATTTTATTAGAGTATATATTTGTTCTTTCATATTAACAATATCCAACTCATTATATATAGGTTTTTACATGATAACAAACGGATCAATTTCAGATTCGCATGCCTCAACTTTAACATTAATTCCATTTTTGGATATAATCTTTTCAAGCCTTTTTGCAAGTACTTTAACAATTAAATGCTCTGATGCAAAATGGCCTATATCGATAAGGCCTAAATTATTTGCTTCTGCATCTCTTGCATCATGATACCGCAAATCACCGCTAATATATACCTGAGCGCCGGATGCAAAAAAATTATTCATCAGGCTTGAACCGCTTCCTGTGCAAAGAGCTACCTTTTTTACAGACAAATCTGGTTTTCCTGTAATTTTAATATAATCAAGGCTCAGCTTTTTTTTAATCTCCAAGGCAAAAGATAAAAATTTAATTGTATCAGCGAGCTCTCCAATCCGGCCAAAACCATGCTGTTTTTCTTCTAATCCGCCTTCCTCAGGCATAGAATCTCCAAGCACTTTCAGATTTTCAAGACCGATTATACCGGCAAGAACATCATTTAAACCGTTTTTTACTTTATCAAGATTGGTATGGGCCGCAAATATGGCCATTTTATACTTACAAGCCATACTGATTATTGATCCAACAGAAGTGTTAAAATCGATAGAATTTAAAGGGGTAAATATCAGGGGGTGATGAGTAATTAGAAGATCAACATTTTCTCTGCACGCTTCAGCAACGACATTCTGTAGAGGATCCAGAGCAATTCGTATGGTTTGTACGGGCCAGTCTCTTTGTCCAACCTGCAACCCCGGGTTATCCCATTCTTCGGCAAGATATAAGGGCGCTATATTTTCAATTATCCTGATAACATCTGATACTGTTGCTGTCATAAATTTTGTAATATCTGATTAAAAGTCAAAATTTGATGAATTCGTAAAAAGTCACGAATTTAACTACAGATGGCTAAGTAAAAAGGTTCATATACAAGGCGTAGTGTTTTTTCAGGACCGAAGGCATACATATAGTATGTCGAGGGTCTGAAAAAATACTGCAACGCAGTAGATGGGACTTTTTACGACGCCATCAAAATTTGATGAATTCGTCTTTCAATAAAACAATTAATGACAAAAAAGGCGCGGTTTACCCCACGCCTTGATTAAAATAAATGTATGGGCCCACCTGGGCTCGAACCAGGGACCTACCGGTTATGAGCCGGTGGCTCTTCCAACTGAGCTATGGGCCCAAAAATCAATTCATCGAAAGATTTTCTCTATCCTTAGAAAATAATTTTGTCAAGGGTTAGGTTTCAATAAAACTTTTAAGTTTACGACTTCTTGTAGGATGTCTCAATTTTCTCAAGGCCTTGGCCTCTATCTGCCTTATCCTCTCGCGTGTAACAGTAAAATCCTGGCCAACCTCTTCAAGTGTATGATCTGCCTTTTCTCCTATTCCAAAACGCATACGCAAAACTTTTTCTTCACGCGGAGTCAATGTTGCAAGAACTTTTCTTGTCTGCTCTGCAAGATTAAGGTTTACCGCAGCATCCGAGGGAAGTATAAACTTTTTATCTTCTATGAAATCGCCAAGATGGCTATCCTCTTCTTCTCCTATAGGAGTCTCAAGCGAAATAGGTTCTCTTGCAATCTTTAAAACTTTGCGAACCTTATCCAGTGGAATTTCCATTTTTTCAGCTATCTCCTCTGGCTTTGGCTCCCGCCCTAACTCCTGAACAAGACACCTTGAAGTTCTGATAAGTTTATTTATAGTTTCAATCATATGGACAGGAATACGGATTGTTCTGGCCTGATCAGCAATAGCTCTGGTTATGGCCTGTCGTATCCACCATGTGGCATATGTACTGAATTTGTAACCACGGCGATATTCAAATTTATCAACCGCCTTCATTAAACCTATATTTCCCTCCTGGATTAAATCCAGAAATTGCAATCCTCTGTTTGTATATTTTTTGGCAATACTTACAACAAGACGTAAATTAGCCTTAGTCAGTTCACTCTTGGCTATTTTAGCTTTACGGTGTCCCTCTTCAACAGATAATAGAATCTTTTTTAAGTTACGGTTATTGGCCTTTAGAAAATTTTCTTTTTCATTTATCTGTTCAAAAGTATTTTTCAGGTTAACAAAAAGTTCAGACAGCTCATCTTTTGTTAAATCACACCGGCTTCCTGCCCATTTAACAAATTTACTGTTGGTTTTTAAATTGCTACGAAGCTCTGTAACCGTTGTATTAACTTTATCTGCACATGCTGTTATCTTTTTACTCATCGAATCAAAGTCGTCAATATAGTTTAAAATAATTGTCTCGATATTATCAATTATCTTGGCTTCAAAACGCCATTTTTTTAGCAAATCAAATATCTTATTTGTCCTGCGTGTAATACTTCTTTTTATCACGCGTTGTTCATCAGCGCCTAAATCAGATGATATGAGTTTTTCTCGATAAACTTTATTTTCGTCATATATTTTCTTAATGTTTTGTAGTATTTTTAAAAATTTCTCGACCTGTAATACTTCGTCAACATACGTATCTCCCTCGTCGACATCTCTTAAAATATGTTTTATGCGTAGTTCCTCATTTTTGATGCATCCTTCAAGATTTAAAATATAGTCCACTCCTATTTCTGAATCTATCAGCGCTCTTAAAACTTCCTGTTCACCGTTTTCTATTTTCTTTGCTATTTCAACCTCCCCTTCTCTGCTCAGAAGAGTTACAATTCCCATTTCACGCAGATACATCTTCACAGGGTCAGCAACAGTGCCAAAATCCCCTACAAATTTGTTATCATCCTTGGGCTTTGTCTTTTTTGCTTTTTTTGCACTGGCAGACAGTTCCACATTATTCTTGTCGACAATATCAATATTGAGTTCATTAAATATAATAATTGCTTCTTCAATCTGTTCCACAGAAAGCATATTATCAGGAAACTCCTCGTTGATTTCATCATAAGTCAAGAAACCCTGTTTCTTGCCTTTTGCAGTAAGTCTCTTTAATAGCGTCTTGGTAACTTTTTTTACACTTTTCTGTTCTGAACCTGTCTTTTTATTCAACGCTTTTTCCCCAGCCTTTTTTATACTTCTTTTTTTTATACTTTTTTTCTTTATACCTGTCTTCTTTACCATATGTCCCGGCCTCCAACAGAATTAAAAGTTTTTTACTTTGTTTTCTGAATCTGCATTTGTTTTTTTTTTAACAAGCGTAATACCAACTCGTAATCATTGCCCTCTTCCGCCTTTTTTATTTCCTGCGATATTGTTTTTTTATTACGATATTTACTGGACTCAAATTGCGCAATACGCTTTAAACACTCATCACGATCCCACAACTCATCTTCCATTGCCAGAGATGCTATAATATTTCTTTTATCTTTATCATCAACAACATCCATAATTTCTGAAACCAGCTCACCCGAACTATGCCTGTGCTTTAAAATAACCTGCCCAATAGATTTCAAAATATTATCTTCAAAAAGATTGAGTAATCCGCGGTTATCTACATCCGGCAATACTTCAGGGAATTGAAGCATCATCGCTATTATCTGCGCCTCAAGCCTGTTGCCATTATTTTGAAGAACATAATCCGCAGCAGGTTTCGCAATATCCGATCTTCTTTCCGCAGGCACCTGTCTGACCTTCTCCATGATCGCTGTTTCATCAATGCCAATAAGCTCTGCAAGTTCCTTAACATACAGTGATCTTACGACATTATCATTTATAGCCGCTAAAGGTACTTTCATATCTGAAATAACATGTATTTTACCTTCAGTTGAAAGCCCGTGTTTTCTAACTGCACAATTTATCAAAAAGGAAATTACCCCTTTTGATTTTTCAGCCAGGCTTATAAACGACTCCGCTCCAAATTCTAAAAGATATGAATCAGGATCATGACCGACAGGTAATATAACAATATTGGCATCCACATATCCTTTGTCAAACACGGCTATACTTCTTTGAGCAGCCTTTATCCCGGCCATGTCTGAATCATAAACAAGGACAACCCTGCCATTCTTTCCGATAAATCCCCTAAGAATCTGCACGTGTTCCGGAGTCAACGACGTTCCAAGTGTTGCAACAGAATTTTCAATCCCGTGCTGATGAAGTGTTAAACAATCAAAATATCCCTCTACAATAAAAACTGTTCCTTTTTCTCTGCACTTTCTTTTAGCCATATGTAATCCGTACAGAGAACGGCTCTTGCTGTACAGAGGTGTTTCAGGAGAATTTAAATATTTTGGCAGGGAATCGTCCATAACACGTCCACCAAAACCAATAACCTGCATATTTATATCAAAAATCGGAAAAATGATTCGGTCTCTGAAACGATCGTAAAAACTTCCTCTTTCTTTTCTGGAAATAATTAATCCGGATTTTTCAGCAAGAGATTCTGATACTTTTGTTTTTGAAAAATAAACTGCAAGATTGTCCCATCCTTGAGGAGCATATCCAAGCTTAAAATTATCGATAATTTCTCTGTTTATCCCTCGTTTAAGTAAATATTCCCTTGCTTTTTCCCCTAAAGGGTTTTCAAGCAAAACTCTGCTGAAAAAATCCACTGCCTTTTCGTTTATCGCAAGTAAATTTTCTTTTTCGGTAATTCGTTTTTTCTGTTCCGGGGACATAGCTTTAACCGGAATCTCAATGCTATAATGCCTTGCCAGCATTCTTGCTGCTTCAGGGAATGAAAGCCCTTCTTTCTTCATAATAAAACTAAAAATATTTCCGCCGGCACCGCATCCAAAACAATAAAATATCTGTTTGTCAGGGCTGACTGTAAAGGAAGGTGTTTTTTCTGAATGAAAAGGACATAATCCAATAAAATTTTTACCTGCTTTTTTTAAAACCACTGTTTCCGAAATAATACTAACAATATCAGCGGAATTTTTAATTTCTGTAATTTTTTCTTCTGGAATATAAACTGCCAAGAAATGCATCCTCCATTGCCCTTAAAAAATGTCAGAGCAAGGTAATATGGAAGGTTCTAGTGGAGAGCTTCTTTTTTAAAGTTTTTATTTTTTTAAACTTTTGATACTATTATTTTATATTGTCTTGTCAAGGAAAATATAATATTCCCCTGCAAAAAAAACACCTTTGCATAACCTTGATGAACTCGTAAAAAGTCATTTGCAAACGACATTGAGCAAAAAAAACAGGGGGGGTGCAAAAGTCTCTGTCTTATGGATGGACTGATACAAAAAAACAAGGATTTTATTAGAAAAAATTTTAATGATGTGTTTTTGTGAGTTCAATAGCTTTTTTAAGGCTGAGGGTTCCGCTGTATAATGCTCTACCTGTTATTACGCCTACAACACCGACCTTTTTTAGAGGAATCAGAGCTTTTATATCATCTACTGTTGAAACCCCTCCCGAAGCAATCACAGGTATGGATAGAGACTCTGCAAAACTTTTAGTTTCAGAGATGTTAGGCCCGGTCTGCATTCCATCTCTCTGGATATCAGTAAAATTTATTGCAGCTAAACCGCAATCTTCAAATTGTTTTGCAAGATCCACGGCTGTCATTTCGGTTGTCTCAGTCCAGCCCTCTATAGCAACCAACCCTTTGCGCGCATCAATACCCACAACTATCTGTTCAGGAAAAATCCTGCATGCATCCTTTACAAGCTGAGGGTTTCTAATCGCTTCTGTGCCGATAATAACTCTCTTTACACCGAGATCCAGAAACAACTTAATAGTATCAAGATTGCGAATTCCACCCCCGACCTGAACAGGCACCTCTATCTTTTTAACTATTTTTTTTATGGACTGCAGGTTCTGAGGACTCTTTTTAAATGCACCATCAAGATCGATCACATGTATTATCTCTGCGCCTTCATCCTCCCATCTCATGGCAATTGAAGCAGGATCGTCAGAAAAAACAGTTTCAGTATCCATTTTCCCCTGAAAAAGGCGCACGCATTTACCATTTTTTATATCAATCGCAGGTATTATAATCATGATTTTTTCCGGATTATTTGACACAAAGGATGCCAGGAATGAACTGCACGTTGATTTAACATTTACCGGGTGTAATTATCTTGCTGTTTGATTATTTTTCTCTGGCTTATCAGTATCAATTTCAGGTAATTTTTGAATCATATCTTCAAGAGCCGAAACAGCCATCTTATTAACAGTAATCCATTCACCCTTTCTTCTGAAAAATGCCCGTATATTAAAAAGATTTTCGCTAAGTGAGCGCTGTGTTTCATCAAAACGACCTGTCCAAAGTATACGGCCACTTGCCACATCAACAAGATGTATATCAAATGCCGCTGAAGCAGGTGAATCAGCAGAATATTTAGTGCCAACGCGTTCTCTGAAACGGTAAATATATCCTGCCATGACAACCTGGGCACCTAAAACACGTCCTGTTTCAAGAACCTGGTCCCGCTCAGGCATACTGTATTTATCTTTTGATAACATTTCCGACAAAACCCCATGAACCTGTCCAGAAGGAATCAGCTTTATCCCCTTACGACCCTCCATCAGAGAAATAAGGCTTTGTGTTAAAATCTCCTCTGAATCCTCTGTTACCTCTCCGGTCATAAAAACATTACCGCACAAAGGACACCTGATACTAATATTTTCACCATATATTCTTGACAGATTTTTAAATGGTAAAATGAGAAGTTTCCCCTTTATCAAAGGATCGGGAAAAGGCTGTGGAACAATAACATTTGATTTACAGGAACATAATAAAAATATTAAAAAAATAAAAAATATTTTAAATAACCAGGCATTAAAACATTCAGCCTTTTCCCGCTTCAGTTTAATTATATGCATGGGAAAATCATACTCCCTTATAAGGCGCCTTTAGTAGAAAGAACACTTTTTATCCGTTTATCAAAAGAGGTTGCCTGATCTAATGCCCTTCCAAGCGCCTTAAAAATTGACTCAAGGATGTGATGATCATTGCCGCCATAAAACACATTTATATGAAGATTCATCCCAATTGTATTTGCAAATGCCCTGAAAAATTCCCTGGCAAGATAAATATCAAAGGAATTCATCTTTATATTCATAATATCAGGAATATTATAGACAAGAAATGGCCGGTCTGACAGGTCAACTGTAAC
>CAYYMU010000077.1:0-8904 GCA_964472445.1 uncultured Desulfobacteraceae bacterium | reverse complement strand
AGGGAGAACGAGACATTTCAGAGTTAACTGGTAGGCGGTACTGGATTTGAACCAGTGACTTCTACCGTGTGAAGGTAGCACTCTCCCACTGAGTTAACCGCCCGTTATTTCTAATTATCGGCCATTTCTTTTAATTCCTTGCCGACTTTAAAAAAAGGCAGTTTCTTAGGAGAAACCTTGATTTGTGAGCCTGTTTTTGGATTTCGTCCAGTATAAGCCTTATATTTTTTAACGGTAAAACTGCCAAAACCTCTTATTTCAACACGCTCTGCCCTGTAAAGAGTTTCAGTTATTGAATTAAAAAATGTAGCTATAACATCTTTAGCATTTTTTCTGCTAAGACCTGATTTTTCTTTCAGCGCATCAATTAAACCTGATCTGTTCATGTAAAACTCCTTTAATAAATTAGCTATGTTTTGAGATTTCGGTAAGACACCTGTAAAACCATCGAACATTTTTCAAGAGTCTCGTCTTCCTGATACTTTAGCATGGCAAAAAAAATACTGACAGAACAAAAACTACAATTTCCAAAGGTCTTGACGAAAACATATATCCAATTACCTTGTTTCAAGTCAAGTATTTTCCTGCTCATTATTACTTAGCTTCTCAACTTCTTCTGGCGTAGGAAGGTCTTTAAGATCCTTTAAGTCAAATACTTCCAGAAACTGCCTGGTGGTTGCATAAATCAAGGGACGTCCTGGAATTTCCCTGCGCCCAAGCACCCTTATAAGCTTGCGTTCAAGCAACATGCGAAGAATTCCACCACAATCCACACCTCTTACATGTTCTATATCGCTTCTTATAAGCGGTTGCTTATAGGCAATAATTGCAAGCGTCTCAAGAGCAGCCTTGCTGATACGAACAGGTTTGGGGCTGATTAAGAGTTTAATCCATTTAGTATATTCCGGTCTTGTACGAATCTGATAGCCACCTGCGACCTCGCATAAATAAAAACCTCCCATGCGGGCTTCATATTCACCTGTAAGTGCCGAAAAAGCGTGCTTTATCTCACGCGTATCATCTAACGCAAGCACACTCTTGATTCGATCTATTGTAAGCGATGAATCTGAAACAAAGAGCATGGCTTCAATAATGTTTTTAATATTTTCCATTATAAATAAAAAATTCTGATGATTCCTGTACGCACATACTGGACAATACGAACAAGGCTTAGTTTGACCATTTCAAGGATTGCAAGAAGGGTCAATATAATATCACCTTTGTCAGCGTCTGAAGAAAACAGTTCTCCAAAGGTTAGTGATCCTTTTTTTTCAAGCGAATCAATTAGCTGGGCAATCCTGTCTTTTACAGATACCCTGTCCGCAGTAAGTTCCAGTCTCTGGTTCGGGGATATATTTTCAAGTATTTTTTTAAACGCATCAATAAGTTCAAACAGACAGACATTAACAATATCATCTTCACCAGGTTCTGAATAGTCCTCTTTATTAATATTTCTGTTAAAAATATCCTCACCAAGTATGCTTCTTTCGCTCAAATGTTCGGCAGCAGACTTCATCTGTAGATATTCCTGCAGCGGTTTTACAAGCTCCATGCGAGGATCATCAAATTCTTCATCTTCCTGAACGGGCAAAAGAGTCTTTGATTTTATATGAGTCAGGGTGGCTGCCATTACAAGAAAATCACCCGCAAAATTTATGTTCATTGACTTCATCCACTCTATATACTTCAGATACTGGTCAGTTATCAATGCTATTGGAATGTCATAGATGTCCACCTCGTTTTTTTTTATAAGATAAACCAGAAGGTCCATGGGACCTTCAAAAACACCATTAAGCTGTACCTTATAAATTTTTTCTGACACAGTAATTTGTTCCGTAGTTTATTATACCCTGATTGATCGTAAACAAAATAAGAAAACAGGTAACGTGTTAAAATAGCTATCATTCCTGTTATATTTTCAGGCAGTTAATACATCTTGAGACCTTTGCAAAACCTCCCCTTTTGCCTAATTTCTGCGTCAGTCTCAAATTTTAAGCCTCGAAATACTCAATGTATTCCTACGTTTAAACCTGATTTAAAATTTGGTCGCCTTCCTTGAACTTAAACAAAATTGAACATTTTTCAAAGGTCTCATTTTCTATTGATGAATTATAGTTTTAAAAAAACGAGCGGAGCGAAATCCACATTCGATGTTTACCCGCCTTCGGCGGCGCCAGAGGCGACCAGGGTTCATCTTTTTCATACAAAATGAATCCCCTCTGGGGATAAACCAAAGCCTGGTCTTTCGGGACCGGATTCTTTACTTACTCAGATATTTTCATCGCAGCTCTAACCTCTTCCATGGTCTTCTGCGCAACCTTCCTTGCCCTGCTGCATCCGTCCAGTATAATCTCATCGACCAATTCAGGCCGTTCTTCATAGTATTTTCTTTTATCAGTAACAGGCTCAAGAGCCTTTATGAGATTTCCGGCCATTATCTTCTTGCATTCAACACAACCTATTTTAGCCTCTCGACATTCCTTATTTATGCTGCTTACAGTTTCGCTGTCACTGTATAGTTTATGAAATTCAAAAACATTGCATACATCGGGATTGCCTGCATCGGTTTTCCTGGCACGCTGAGGATCGGTAATCATATTAGCAACACTGGAAATTACAGTATCCGGGCTGTCTGATAAGTATATGGCATTTTTGTAGCTTTTGCTCATTTTGCGACGATCCAGGCCAAGGATTTTAGATGTATTGGTTAAAAGCGCCTTGGGTTCAGGAAATACTTTGTCATAAAAATTATTGAATCGCCGCGCTATTTCCCTTGTAATCTCCACATGCGGAACCTGGTCAACTCCTACCGGCACACCTTCTGCCTTATACATTATAATATCTGCGGCCTGGAGAACAGGATAACCTAAAAATCCAAGTGTGGACAAATCTTTATTGCTGAGCTGGGCAATCTGTTCCTTGTAGGTTGGATTTCTTTCAAGCCAGGGAACAGGTGTTATCATCGAAAGGATAAGAAACAACTCCGCATGTTCCTTGATGTGAGACTGGATAAACAATGTACTCTTTTCAGGCGAAAGGCCTGCGCTTAACCAGTCAATCATCATATTCCTTATATATTCTGAGATTGAACTCGTATCTTCATAATCACTTGTTAATGCATGCCAGTCAGCGATAAAAAAAAAGCATTCATATTGTTTTTGCATTTCTACCCAGTTTTTAAGTGCGCCATGCAGATTGCCAAGGTGAAGAGGCCCTGTTGGGCGCATTCCACTTACAATTCGTTTTTGTCTGGTCATCTAAAAGCTCCTTGTTAATACAAAAAATAAATGCAGCCCGTCACTGCTCAAAAATAAAGTCATCAGTTTTGGAATAAACGCAAACAGGCTGCCAAGTGAATTTGAAAGAAGTAAAAAAATTATTATTATAAAGCCAATATTTTCAAAACGTGCAATCTTATACCTTAAATTTGCAGGTAAAAACATGACAAGCACCCTGCTTCCATCTAAAGGCGGAATAGGAATCATGTTGAAAATTCCCAGAACAATATTGATCATTACGCTGTAGCCAAGCAAAAGAAAAATTTCAATTGCAAAAAACTTGAAAAAATAATGGAATTCCCGAAAATCGAGTTTAAGCAAAAGTTGAAAAAGCACCCCGCATATTACTGCCAGAGTCAGATTTGCCAACACTCCTGCAGATGAAACAAGAATCGTTCCCCTGCGATAATCACGCAGCCTGGAAAAATTAACAGGAACAGGCTTTGCATAACCAAATATAAATGGCGCTGAAGACAAAGCCAGTATTGCAGGCATGAGAAACGAGCCGACAAAGTCAAGATGCTTAATGGGGTTTAAAGTCAGCCTGCCTGCAAGCAGCGCGGTATTGTCACCCATCCTGTATGCCACATAACCGTGTGCCACCTCATGGATTGTAACAGCAAAAAGCAGAGTTATTATTTTTATAATCAGTTGATTTAAATTAAAGTCTTGAAACATATTTTTTCACAAATTTAAATTCGTCTTCTGTTGTTTTTAGTTTCCCGTCCAGTTTTGCGTATAAAACAGCATCCAGCACTTCTTTATATACAGGCCCCTGTTTCAGGCCCATTTCCATTAAATGCTGACCTTTGACGGATGTGCTGATATATCTCAGCGTTGTAATATATCGTGATATGGCTTTTTTTATTCTTTTCTGTTTTGCTGCAGCCATCATATATAAAACCAGTTCTGTCTTAAAACCGAAAAGATGTTTATAAAAAAAACTGTTTTTAACTGATCTGCTTTGTTTTAAAACAAAAAGACATTTGTCGGCCTCAAAACGTTCTTTACAGATAATTGCCCTGTAATGCGGTGAAAGTTCAAGGCGGCTGCAGATTTCATTGGATATTTTATTGTCATAATCGCTGATAAGCGCAAGAAAATAAACGGCCCACTTCATATATAATTCATCTAAAAAAAGCAAATCATACCACGACATTACTTTTTTAACAGAGTTTAATAGTACAAGTGTTCCTTCCTTAATTTCTACTAAGGGATGAATCACCTTGAACAGGTTATAATCATAGAGTCTCTTAACAGCGGGCACTGGATTCTCTTCTTCAAAAATCAGGCGCAATTCATTAAATATCCTCCTGCCGCTGAGTTGTTTGAAAAAATCCATTTTTACTGCATTTTTGATAAGGCCTACAGTCAGTTTTCCTATTGTAAAGCCAAAACGCTGCTCAAATCTGATTGCTCGAAAAGCACGTGTAGGGTCTTCAACAAAACTCAGATTATGCAAAACTCTGATCGTTTTTTCCTTAATATCCTTTTGCCCTAAAAAAAAGTCTATTAACGTGCCGAACCTGTCATGATTAAGATGAATTGCCAGAGTATTTACTGTAAAATCTCTCCTGAACATATCCAGCTTTATTGAGCTCATTTCAACTGTAGGAAGCGCTGCAGGAGACTTATAATATTCCATTCTCGCGGAAGCCACATCAATTTTAAAATTATCAGGAAAAATTATAACTGCAGTGCCGAATTTTGCATGCGGATGAATACGGGCATTAAATTTTTTAGCATACTTTTTCGCAAATAATATCCCATCCCCTTCTATAACAATATCTATATCCTCATTTTTTCTATATAAAAATAAATCACGAACAAATCCACCGACAACATAAGCGCTATAACCAATTTCACCAGCCACCTCACCTGCTGCCTTCAGTCTATCTATCAAACGCTGAGGAATACGTTCATTAATAAATTTTACAACATTTCTTGTTCTGGCATTAATTTTATCCTTTTCCCTGCCTGACAGACCAGCAATTGAATCCTGTCTCTGACGCACAAGAACATTTAAAAGATCAGTACGCGTAATAACGCCTTTAATTACGCCATTGTCAACAACAGGTATAATGCGCTGCTTGTTTTCTATTACCTTCTGTTGAATTTCCGGAAGATCCGCATCAGATCCAACAACTGACAGATCTGTAGTCATATATTCTTTTACCTTAGCATGATCCAGCTTATGATAAATGGCCTTCTCGATTACCTGGCGTGATATAAAACCAGCAAGTCTGGCCTTACTGTCATTATCTCCGGTCCTATGTGTAACTAAAAGTGCATTTACGTTGTAACGCGTTAAAAAATTATTAGCATCTTTACAGGAAATGTCGGAGTCTATGGCAATGGCAGGAGAAGACATAAGATTTTTTGCCCATTTCTTCGGGATGATGTTTTTATAAAAACTCTCAACTAATTCAGGTTCAATCTGTGCCAGTGTCTTGTCTTTGATAATAGCAGAAGCAGCAAAAGAATGCCCTCCCCCTCCAAAAAAAGTAAGTATGGTTCCAACATCGACTTCCGGAATTCTGCTTCGCGCAACAATGTAAATCTTCTTTCCCATGAGTCCAAGGGCAAAGATTACGTTTATGTTTTCCATTTTAACCATTTTGTGCACGAGGAAGGCAAAATCAGATATATAATTATCAGAGGTTACACAGGTTAAAACCACTTCAATGCCGTTGATATTGTAATGGGCTTTAGACTGAATCATGTCGTTTAAAAGACCAAGCTGTTCAGGGCTTATTTCCCTGGCAATCATATCAGATACAACATTCAGGTTAGCTCCCTTTGAAACTAAAAATGCAGCAGCTATAAAATCTTTTTCAGTAGTAGAAGAAAAGGTAAAAGAGCCTGTATCTTCATATATGCCAAGGCATAAAATGGTTGCTTCATCAGGGGATAAATCTATTCCTCTTTCCCTGATGATTTCGATTAATATCGAAACTGCTGCTCCTGTTAAGAGATTAACCTCGTAATCTCCCTTTATATCATCCGGCTTGGATGGATGATGATCGTAAATATGGATTTTCAGATCGGAATTTTGCAGAATAGATGCAAATTTTCCAATTCTGCTTTTCCTTTTTGTATCGACAAGAACAAGAGTTTTAATCTTTGACAAATCAATATCGTTTATATTTGCCATATTGGAGAGATACACCATTGAATTTATGAAAAAATTTCTCAGGTTTTTTTCATATGATCCCGGAAACACCAGAACAGAATCCGGATAAAGCTTCTGGGCAGCCAGCATGGATGCAACTGCATCAAAATCTGCATTAATATGCGTAGTTATTACAGTGAGTTTTTTATCATCTGATATTGTTTTTGCCACAATCAAGTCCTGCCTTAAAATAAATTTTGAGTTCTTGACCCTTTATAATCAATTGCTTATAACACATAAAATGGTTTATCAAGACCAGATTAGTTTCTTGTTTTTACCTTGATTAAACCCTCTTTTTCCATTAGGTTGTTTTTATGGGCTATGTCTTTGATTTTCATGATGCTGAGGCTTATGAGCAATGGCTTGAAAATCCTCAAAACAGATTTTTTCTTGAGCTTGAAAAGCATCTTATGGTTGATATGCTCAAGCCTGTTCACGGAGATTCGATTATCGATATAGGATGCGGAACAGGATTATGCCTCTTGCCGTTTTTAGAAATGGGACTTAATGTAACAGGCATAGACCCGTCTCCCTACATGCTTGACATTGCAGCAAAAAATCTTGGAAATCATGCCGATCTTCACCGGGGATTTGCCGAAGACCTTCCATTTGACGATAACTCTTTCAATTATTCATGCCTTGTTACCAGCCTGGAGTTTGTAGAAAATCCTGAAAAAGCCATCGAAGAAGCATGCAGAATAACTAAAGACAGAATATTTATCGGCGCATTAAACCGTTATGCGATTAAGGGACTCCAAAGACGTGTTAAGGGGATGTTTATTAAAACCGTATATAATCGCGCAAACTTCTTCAGCATATGGGAACTGAAACAAATCATCAAGAATGTTTTAGGCGATGTTCCCATATCGTGGAAAACAATATATCAGCTTCCTGTAATACATGGAAATATTGCATCCAAAATAGAACATATCAACCTGTTGCAAAAATTTCCATTTGGGGCTTTCGCCGGCATGGTTGTTACTCCTGTTCCGCGTTATAAAACACGAGTTCTTCCGCTTAAATGTCGCATAAAGCAAGAAACCAAGCCGGCAGCTGGTTAGGAATATAGAATCATTTACCGATTATTTGTAGTCAATTCTTGCTCACCTCCGGCGAGAAGCTAAAGCAAGTGGGTTGTTTCTAATTAAGCGGGTGTGATCTCAGAGAGACCTTTGCAGAATGCGACATTTTTTCGTCAGGCGAGGAAGGCGAAAATTTCAACCGCAGGAATATATTGAATATTTCGAGGATTGAAATTTGAGCTTGACGCCGCATCACGGAAAAATGGCAGTTATGCAAAGGTCTCTCAGAGGGTACAAGGGGTCAAGAACCCTTTTTTAAACCAAATTTGAGCTTGATTGTGTAAAAATTGAGATTTTGCAGGGATCTTTGATAAGGAGCAATAATTATGGAAGCATATCTTTATAAATCTTTAAAAGAAGAAAAAGTGCAATGTAATTTATGCAGCCATCGCTGCATTATAAAAAATGGAGATCGTGGAATATGCGGTGTGCGTGAAAATCAGGGTGGAATACTTAAAACTCTGGTTTATGGAAAAATTATTGCCAGTAATGTTGATCCCATTGAAAAAAAACCCCTGTTTCATGTTTTCCCCGGCAGCAGATCATATTCGATTGCCACTGCAGGTTGTAATTTTAAATGCAAATTCTGCCAGAACGCAGATATTTCGCAGATGCCTTCAGACAATAATGGCATCATAGCCGGTGAATCATACACTCCTGAAGATGTTGTGGACGAAGCAGTAAAGGCAAACTGCAAAAGCATAGCATATACATATACTGAGCCCACCATATATTTTGAATTTGCATATGATACCGCAAAACTGGCTCATGCAAGGGGAATCAAAAACGTGTTCATAACAAATGGATACATGACTTACGAAGCCCTGGAAATGATAAGCCCTTATCTTGATGCAGCCAATGTAGACTTAAAGGCATTTAATGAAAATTTTTATAAGGAGATTGTCAAGGCCAGGCTGGAGCCCGTCAAGGAGACATTGAAGCTGATGAAAAAGCTCGGCATCTTTCTGGAAGTCACGACCCTGCTTATTCCGGGATTAAATGACGATTCAGAAGAGCTAAAAGAACTGGCTTCATTTATAGCAGGGGCTTTAGGCCGTGAAACACCATGGCATATAAGCGCTTTTTATCCAACATACAAACTTACAGACCGGCCTCCAACACCGGTTGAAAGTCTTGTTAAAGCCCGCAAAACAGGAATTAATGCCGGGTTAAAATATGTTTATATCGGAAATGTAACGGGCGAGGATGGAGAAAACACGTTTTGTTACAAATGCGGAAAAATGCTTATCAACCGTGTAGGCTTCTCTATAATTAAAAATGTGCTTAAAAACGGCTGCTGCCCCTATTGCGGAACACGAATTGATGGAATCGGGCTTGATGGATCATGAAGCATCTGGAGCGGTTTCTTGCA
>CAYYMU010000076.1:0-8916 GCA_964472445.1 uncultured Desulfobacteraceae bacterium | reverse complement strand
CGCTGTATTATGTTGTTAAATCGAAAGCTTAATAGCATATAAAAGAGTTGAAAAATTCAAGATCTCTGCTGACTTCTGCCCGGTCATCCTGCATGTTGCCACATAGGGCGCTTTCGCATAGTGCGACCGCATGCCGGACAGGTCCCCCCGGACTCAGTATAGTACCCCCTTGAGGGGTATAAGAACGTGAACTTTCGCTACACAACCGCAGCATTTATCATATCTCCTGAACCCTGGGCTTCGTTATGTTGTGCTAACTTACCCGGAAACTAGGCCTTATATGCTGTTTCTGTTCGTCGGCTCATAGCTTTGCACTCCAGCTTCCTTCAGACGGTCTCTCACGATTCGCCCTTGCTTTCGGCTAATACTTTTGTTAAGGTATTCAGCATATTAACAGGCTTCACATATAAGGGACTTACACCCTATAAGTTAACGCCCATGCCGGGCGTACAAAAATCATTGAAGCGGAGCGTATAAAGCACGCCTGCTTAACTCAATCATTCGGTAACAAACAAAAAATGGGAGATTACTATGAAGGCGGAATTTACGGCAATACTGGAACCAGCACCCGAGGGCGGCTTCTGGGCTATTTGCCCGGAAGTGCCTGGCGCCAATGGTCAGGGCGAAACAATAGAGGAGGCAAAAGATAATCTTCGTGAGGCTATAGAGTTGCTTTTAGAGGACCGAAATGCTGACATTCTCCGAGGGCTTCCAGATGACGCTATCCAAGATAAGGTGATGGTCGGATGAAGCGACGAGATTTAGAAAGAAAACTGAGAATCTCGGGTTGCTATCTGAAACGAGAAGGCGCCTCACATTCACTTTGGATAAACCCGAAGAACGGTGAAATTGAAGCTGTCCCTCGGCACAACGAGATCAAAGAGCCCTTAGCAAAGAAAATTTTGAAGAATCTCAATGCAGAATAAATGACCGAACAAAGCGAGAGGCAAGCCATTGAGTAGTCCCCGCCACCTACGGCGGCACGAACAACTCAATAGAGCGGAAATTTTTTCTGAATATTGCAGATGCTTCGCACTCTAATATTCAAAAAAGATCCCGCTCAACTCGGCATTAGCCGTCAAAAAGGATTATATGCAATTATCAAAAATTGAAAAAGTTGAATTGCGAGAAATATGGAAGCATGAAGCCACCGATTTCACAAATTGGCTTGCTAAAAAAGAAAATCTTGATCTTCTCAGTGACGAAATAGGCATTGATATTTCTTTGATCCAAGCTGAAGCAAGCGTAGGTAAATTCAATGTCGATATTCTTGCGGAAGAAGAAAATACAGGGAAAAAAATAATAATTGAGAACCAACTGGAAACGACAGACCATGACCACTTGGGCAAGATAATTACCTATGCATCTGGATATGATGCAGAAATAATTATTTGGATAGTAAAGAATGTAAGGGATGAACATAAACAAGCTATTGATTGGTTAAATGAGCATACAGATGAAAAGGTGAATTTGTTTGCCATACAAATGGAATTATGGCGCATAGCTAACTCCCCTTGTGCCCCCAAATTTCAGATAATTGCCAAGCCAAATGATTGGGCTAAAGCAATAAAAAAAGTTTCTGGTACATCCAGCGAATTATCAGATACAAAAATGACACAGTTAGAATTTTGGACAAAGTTTAAAGAGTATGCACAGGAACAAGGAGGCAAAATAAGGTTAAGAAAGCCATACCCGCAACACTGGTATGATGTTAGTTTTGGATTTTCAACCGCTCATATTGCTCTGACCGTTAACAGCCAAAGCAATCAAAAGGGTTGCGAAATATACATACCTGACTCAAAACAATTATTTCATTGTTTGTATGAAAACAAAGAGGAAGTAGAAAAAGAGCTTGAGTGTCAAATCCAGTGGGAAGAATTACCAGGCAAAAAGGCAAGTAGAATCAGATTGCTTGAGGATGCGGATTTGTCAAATACCGAAAGTTGGGCGGATATTCATCAGTGGTTGCTTATAAATACCATTAAATTTCAAAAAATTTTCAGTAGCTACATCAAAAAATGCAACAACCGCGAACAAAATAAAGATTAGAACAGAGTCGAAGGCCTGGTTCTAATCCAAAATTCAAAAAGCCGCGGATGTATTTGTATATATAGGGGTAAAGAATAGATAAGACCAGGAAGGGTTCAATCGCATAAGCGGGCGATCTGAATTACATTCTCTTTGGAGAAAAGATTAAATGAAGACTTTTTTGGCTGCCCCTGACTTTTGCGAGGCATTGAAAAACTCAACAATAAATGAGGAGGAAATATGAAAAAAATATTGATAATGGTTTTTGTGGTTCTTCTGAATGTGGCGTTTTTGTGTCCGCCTGCTTCTGCGCAGGCTGGAAAACTGGAAAATTCGTCGACTCAGGACCTGCTGATCAAGAGTGAGGTCGAAACAGCGGTCAGCATGCTTCAGGCGATCTTTACAAAACATAAACAAGGGGAACTGACCTTTGGGCAGTCAGAAAAGCTTGGCGCCGACCTTCTGCGGGAACTGAAGTACGGTACCGAAGGATATTTCTGGGCCGATACAACGGAAGGCGTCAATGTGGTTTTGTACGGCCGAAAGGATGTGGAAGGAAGGAATCGGCTTGAGGACAAGGACCATAAGGGGACGTTCTACATAAAGGAATTTCTGGTAAAAGGCCAAGCCGGTGGCGGGTATGTTGAGTACTGGTTTCCGAAGAAGGGACACACCAAAATTCAACCCAAGAGATCATACGTGCTATTGTTCAAACCATTCGGCTGGGTTGTAGGTAGTGGATACTACCGCTGAAAAACCCGATATGTCTCTGGAAATCACAGATTTTAAATGTTATATTATGTCATTATAAACTTGACATTGTGTTATAAAACGCTATATATAAACCATGAATGAAATTCTTTGGCATAACCGGGCACGTAAGCAAATGAAAAAGATACCGGTACATTACAGAGAGGCCATCCATAAAAACGTTGATAAGTTGACTGTATTTCCGAAGTGTGAACAGCTTGATATCACTGAGCTGAAAAATCATCAGTATGATTACCTATTGAGGGTTGGTCGCTGAGGTGAAAAAAAGAGATGAGCGTACATATTGATCCTCAAATTATAAAAAAAGACGGTAAGCCTGTATTTGCCGTTATCCCCTGGAACGAATACCAGAAACTGTTACATAACCGAATTGAGTCTGACGAATCAGATGTTTGGTTTCCGAATGAGGTTGTAAAAGCAAATGTCCGAGGGGAGAGTCTTATAAAGGCATGGCGAGAATATTTAAAATTAACTCAAGCAGAATTGGCTTCCAAAGCAGGCATGAAACAATCAGCCCTTGCGAGATTGGAAAGCAATACCACCAATCCAAGAAAATCCACCCTAATGAAATTAGCTGAAGCAATGGGTATAACTGTTGATCAGTTAATTGATTGACCAACCTGGCATATTTAGTCACTGGTGCCGACCCCAAAAGCCGTGCGACACAGTTCCACCGTTTTATATGAAAAAATAAATTATGAACACTTCAACATTAATGTGGGGAGTTATATTTAGTGCCATAGGAGTAGGATTCTTTGTATATGGTAAAAAGCAAAAGGCTACCATTCCGTTTTTAAGCGGCATAGGGTTAATGGTAGTTCCATATTTCATTTCGAATGCGGTAATTCTTGTTATTGCCGGCATCATTTTGGTGGCCTTACCTTTTATTATAAAAAGATAGGGCATGTTGCTTTCTCTGATTCAAGCAAATTGTTACCTTTTGCCGTACATTTCTTCCGACACAAAACAAAAGGGATCTCTGTCCTTGAACACATCCAGTCCACAACTATAGGTGATAGCAAGGCAGCCTCGACAAACAACAGCCAGGCTGCAATCACGGCAGGCTTCGCTGCCGCTTCGATATTTACGGGCAAGACTGGAGTGATATATGTCAATCAGAGGTGTTTGAAACATATTTCCAATGGGCGACGGAAACTTTCTGCAAGCATGCACCTCGCAGTCGGGAAGCAACGCCACAAAGTTAAATGCTGCCCCGCAACCATATCCGGCGCATCCGCCAAAAGGTTCAATGCCTTTTTCCTTTCTTATAATATTGATCAGGTTGTCTTTTAAACCCAAGATAGAACTCTCACCTGCCATTTCTTCGTATTTTCTTAGAAACGCCTCAAAATCTTCCTTTTGCGGCATCTTGAGTTGTGCTCCTTCACCTACAGTGGAAAGTCGGTTGAAGGTGAAAAAATCGGCTCGATCTTTAAGTAAACTGCCAAGGGGTAAAACCTGATCCATGTTGTCGCGGTTCAGTGTTAGCATTACCATGCTAAAAATATTTAGCTGTTTAAGCTGGTCAAGAAAGTCAAAAGAGCGTTGGAAATGACCGTCTCCACGGATGTAATCGTTATATTCGCTCAACCCTTCTAAGCTGATCTGAAAATACAGCGGTTTAGTTATATCGAGCAGCCTTTTAATTTTTTCCATGGGCGTGGGATTGCCGAGTATAGCAATCCCAAAACCAAAATCTGATGCAGCCTGATAAATGTCTATAAAACGGGGATAAAGCATGGGGTTGCCGCCGGTAAATGTTACCTGCCCCTTCACATGCATCTGTTGGCAGAATTCATAGAAATCATTGAGTATGGCGATTCCGGTTTCATAAGGCATCGAAGCTCGGTCGCTGCGGTCGTAGCAATGTTTGCAATGAAGATCGCAGGTCTGTGTTATGTGCCACTGAAGAGTAAAAATATCCGCTGTAATAAAATGTTCATAGGCGTCGGACGTTTGAACCGATGATAAAGAAGAACGTTCTATTCGGGAGCCCGGAGATATGAGAATCCCCTGCCCTGTTGCCCGGTTTAGTGCTGTGTGTATAGCGCCAACACTCACGCTGCCGATGGTAGATGCCTCACGTGGATCGACCTGCTCGATAATAATTTTAAGGGCCAAAAGATCAATGTCATCTGCTTCACGGATATGCAGATCATCGGTTTTTGAATGGCGCCAGATCATAACATGGATTTGTGAGGATTCCGGCAGAATGGAATCTATCCCTGCATCTCCTTTGATAAGAGCCACTAAATTTTTCCAGGAAACAGGTACAAGAGTCAAGGTAGGATTAACCGTTATCGTCTCATAGTCTTGATGGACGGAAGTTTTATCTTCTTCAGCTCGATATAAAGCCCATTCAAGTCGAGCTAAATCAACTATAAAATCAGGCAAGTCAAGGTCGCTTTTCAGGGAAAGCAGTATCTTGTAAAATGCTTGTGGCTTGGAATCCTCATCCAGTGCCGCCAATACCCTTCCCCAGGTTTTCTTTCCAAGGGTATGGCGACATATGGAGAAAATTTTTTGGAAATTGTCAAAAAGTATTTTATACACTATGTTTCTACAAAATTGGCGGGTTATTTACTTTTCTGGTCGGCGCCACCGGCACCGGAAGTACCACCACTTCAGCCACTTTGGGAAGAGCTACCTGCTCCAGGCTTATCGCCACTTCAGGCACTTGCACCAGGTGCACAGCCACTTATAGCGAAAGTGGACCCAGCGATCAGACCGGCAATACAAAAACCCAGCAGCATCTTCTTTAGGTCTTTTACGTCCATAATTACCTCCTGCAAAGTTAAGGATAAAAAACACATTTACCCCCTGGGGTAGGAACTTTAAAAGCGAATTGTAAAAACAGTAGAAAATCGTAGAAATGGAGTTTTAATAAATAATGGAGATGGAGTTTCAAAAAGAATATTGGAAAATGCGATCAATTCGCTTCAGGATATAAACAAAATCTATCAGACAAATTTTTAACTGTCAATTTTTAAAAAATATTTATTCTATTATTTTTTTAATTTTAACCATCGCCGGGCATTCGTGTATATCTTTGAGCCAGTGGATATCTCCTGCCCTCTCCAAAAGCCTTTGATGTAACCTTGAGAGCCGGAGCTGCCTGACGCCTCTTGTATTCATTTTTATCGACCCTGCGAACAACATCCTCTACAAGGCTTCTTTTATATCCCATCTTAACCAGCTCGTCTGTTCCCCTGAAATTTTCAATATATTCATTTAATATAGTGTCAAGTATTTCATAGGGCGGCAAATCATCCTGATCTGTCTGATCTGGTTTAAGCTCTGCAGAAGGCGCCTTTTTAATTATATTTCGCGGGATATACTCTTTTTCAGAATTTATAAAACACGCAATGTCGTAAACAATAGTTTTGGGAACATCCGCAATTACAGCCAGACCGCCGTTCATATCACCGTAAAGTGTGCAATAACCTACGCTGACCTCGGATTTGTTCCCGGTTGAAAGAAGGAGACTGCCATGCATGTTGGAAAAAGCCATGAGAATGGTTCCCCTGATTCTGGCCTGTATATTCTGCTGCGCAACAGTGGGATTGTTTTCATTAAAAGAAGGTGAAACAAGCTTTATAAATTCTCTAAACAGGCCATCAATCCGAACCTCTTTTAATTTAATTCCAAGATTTTCAGCCAGTTCCTCAGCATCTTTTATGTTCTCCTGAGAAGTGTAAATAGATGGCATGGAAACAGCCAGCACATTATCACGGCCCAAAGCCTTTGTCGCAATATATGCGGTCAAGGCGGAATCAATACCCCCGCTGAGGCCTAAAACAACCTTTGAAAACCCGCACTTTGTTGCATAGTCTCGCGTCCCCATAATAAGAGCCTTTAAAATACTTTCAGTGTCTGAGCCTGCAATGCTGTGAAGGTTTTTTTCAAAGCCTTTTGAAGATTCAGTATCAAAAACAACAATATCCTCCTTAAAATCAGAGGCTCTGGCCTTTATCTGTCCATGTTGATCAAAAGCAGCGCTCATGCCATCAAAAAGAATACCGTCATTGCCGCCAACCTGGTTTGCATATATTACAGGTACGTTATATTTTCTGGCAATAGATCCCAGCATATCTGTTCTGAACGCATTTTTTCCGACACAAAAAGGGGATGCGGATATATTTATGATAAGATCGGCTCCATCCTGCACAAGCAAAGATACGGGATCTAAGCGATAGATTCTTTTCTTTATTATATCCCTGTCATTCCAGACATCCTCACAAACAGTAAGCCCGATTCTACGACCTTTGTATGAATAAGACTGGCATGACAGGCCGGGTTCAAAATACCTGCCGTCATCAAACACGTCATAATTTGGAAGAAGCCTTTTTTGGGCATGATGCAACAAGACGCTGTTTTCAAACAGAACTGCCGAGTTAAAAAGAGATTTTCCCTCCTTGTCAGGATTTTTATCAACAAATCCGCATATTACTCCTATTCCATGTATAGACTCTATAAGTTTGTCTAAATAGTTAAGATTTGCTTCGACAAAATCTTCTTTTTCAAGAAGATCGCGGGGCGGATACCCTGTAACAGCGAGTTCAGGAAAAATAATCAAATCGCATGAAATTTGTTTTGCCTTTTCTGCAAAATCCATAATTTTGTTATAATTATGATTAAAATCACCGATTACAGGATTTATTTGGGCTATAGCTATTTTCATGGCAAATGTAACAATTTAGGTCTTTCAAAGAGACTTTTTTGACAGGATTAACAGGATATTCAGGATTAAAACATCAAAACTCATCCTGCTTGTCCGCCTCTGGAGGGTAAATCCTCATCAAAATCCCTTACTTTGCGTTTGATTTCAACCGACCCGCCACCTGCCCGCAATGCCTCTATAGTAAGACTTAACCTTGTTTACTTGAAATAAAATCTTGTTTATCCTGTTATCCTGTCTGGTTTTTTCAAATGGCTAAAGTGTTACCGTTAATCAAAAACTACTATATGCTGCCGCATGTTGTCAATTAGACAAAAATAATATCATGTTGAGAGCAGAAACGTCTTTACCAGCCGGATAATATCTTTTATCTGGCCGGGTTCTATCCATACAGTCTGCGAATCAGACTTGAACCACGTCATCTGACGTTTTGCATATCTTCTTGTATCACGCTTAAGAGTTAATAAAGCTTCATCCCATGAAAGACGACCATTTATATAATCAGCCATGTGGCGATAACCAATCGACTGCATAGGCTTGAGGTCTTCTGTATAACCCAGGCTTAAAAGGCCTTTAACTTCTTGTTCAAGACCAGCTTCAATCATCGCGTCAACTCTGGAATTAATGCGATCATACAGCATTTCTCTGTTCATATCCAGACCAATGGTCAACGTTCTAAACAAATCCTTTTGAAACCTGTGCTCTTCATGGTATTCTGATATAGTCTTTCCGGTTATTTCATATATTTCAAGCGCCCTGATTATTCTGTATGTATCATTAGAATGTATCTTTTGGGCTGCTGTTGGATCATGCCGCTTTAATCTGCTGTAAAGATGGTCTGCGCCATAAATTTCCAGCTCATTTTTAAGACGCTTGCGGATATTCGGATCTGAATTTCCTTCCATAAACAAACCATGTAATAATGCTTTTATGTAAAATCCAGTGCCTCCGACAACAAAAGGGAGAATATTCTGTTTGCCCAGACTTGTGATACTTTCACTTGCCATTTTTGCGTACATGGCAGCATCAAAAGACTCATCAGGAGAAACAATATCAATCAGATGGTGTGTTATGCGTGCCTGTTCGTCAAGGGTAGGTTTGGCTGTCCCAATATCCATGTACGTATATATCTGCATTGAATCGGCATTTATAATCTCACCGCTGAATTCTTCGGCAGCTTCAATGGCTACAGATGTCTTGCCGACTCCGGTTGGGCCGCATATTACAACAATTTTTGGTTTTGGTTTTTTAGATTTCACGGTAAGTCCTTGTTAACGACAGCATCAAGTTACAAAATCAGGCTTTTCTCCAATTTAGTTGGAGAAAAGGGTCCAAGGATTCAAGGGTTTGTTTTCTAAAAACTTTATCAGCGCTTTTGATGTTTTTTCGCTTTCTGCTATATCTTTTTTTATGTAAAGCATCCTGATGTAATCCCTGGT
>CAYYMU010000075.1:0-8944 GCA_964472445.1 uncultured Desulfobacteraceae bacterium | reverse complement strand
AGGGGACGAAAATAAATAAACCCAAGCCCTTCGGGCAGATCACGCTAACTTTGATCAACTAAAATATTCAGATAATTGGGGCGGCCTCATATTATAGCTTTCTATAATACCATCACATGAAGCGAAGCTTCTGAAGCTTTCTGTTTACCGTCCTCTCAACGGTAAACAGAAAAATAAAATTCTCTTTGCGTTCTTTGCGGCTTTGCGGTGAATAAATTCTTTGAGTTAGCAGTGTACCCCCTGAATAATTACATTTTTTCTTTTCTAACCACTCGTAACGATTTGATATTATAGAATAAGCCTGCTTAAATTTAAGGCAGCCATGCCTCTTCATATAATTCGCCTGTATAAATAATGCGGGCATCTCCTTCCAGATAAACATCGTAAAAGCTGTCTGATTTTTCTTTATAGTATACATAAAGATGCATTCCGCTTTTAGTTTTCATGGTTACCGGGGATTTAATTTTTTCTGATTTTTTCGCCGTTACAATGGCCCCTGCAACAGAACCTGTACCGCAGGCCAGGGTTTCATCCTCGACTCCGCGCTCATATGTTCGTATAGCTACGACTCCGTTCTTCTGCAGGCATATAAAATTTACATTTGTACCACCAGGAGAAAACATTTCATGAAACCGTATTTCCCTGCCAAGATTAACAACATCAATATCATCGATGCTGTCAGTATTAATAACTACGTGAGGAACTCCTGTATTGACGCTGTTTATAATTAAAGAACTGTTTTTAAGGTTAATAGAGTAGTCGACCTTAAAACTAACAGGGTCTGGCATCTTAACCTTAACCAGATGATTTGTAACCTGTGCGGACACTATCCCTGCATCTGTCTCAAATGACATTTCAGGGCCAGCGATCCTGTTTAAATGTGCAAAACGCGCAACGCATCTTGCTCCGTTTCCGCACATCTCGGCAGTATTCCCGTCAGAATTAAAAAAACGCCACTTAAAATCAGCCAGATCAGAATTTTCTACAAGTATTAATCCGTCAGCGCCTACGGACATTTTTCTGCGGCACACATTTGCGACAAGATTTTTAAGATTCTGTTCATCAATAATCTTATTTCTGTTATCAATTATGATAAAATCATTACCGCTGCCGCTTGCTTTTAAGAATTCAATATGTTTCATAATTAATAACCGTTTACGGTTGTCGGTTTACAGTTCACAGTTTTTTCAACCGCGAACCGATAACTGTAAACTGTGAACAATCAGTTTTTCTCTAAAAACTTCGGTATCGACTCTCCTTTAACTAAATCTTCGTATTTCTGACGGGCTCTTATAACATAAAACCGGTCTTCCTTTACCATTACTTCAGCTACTTTAAGCCTGGAACAGTAATTGGACGACATTGTAAATCCGTATGCGCCGGCGCTCATCACTGCAAGAAGATCATCTTTCTTTACATTGGAAATACTGCGATCTGCAGCCAGAAAATCTCCGCTCTCACAAATAGGTCCTACAACATCCGCATTTATCATCTCATTTTCAGATTTTATAACCGGTTTAATCGCATGGAATGCATCATAAAGACTTGGACGTAACAAGTCGTTCATGCCTGCATCAACTATAACAAACTCCTTGCCTCTGCCTGATTTTTTGTAAAGAACCCTGGTAACCAGTATGCCGGCATTCCCGACAATGACTCTGCCAGGCTCCAGGATGAGTTGAAGCGACAGCCCTTCAAGAGATTTAACTATTGCTCCTGCATAGTCATTGAGCTCAGGAGGAGATTCCTCGTTATAGGTTATTCCAAGGCCACCGCCTATATCAAGGTATCTTATTTCAATCCCCAAATCCTTCAGTCTGTTTATCAACATCTTGATACTTTTCAGAGCATCTACAAAAGGCTGCACCTGGGTAATCTGCGATCCGATATGACAGTCAATTCCGATCACATTAATATTTTTTAAGCTCTTTGCAACCTTATAGCCTTCAATTGCCGTCTCAATGTCAATGCCGAATTTGTTCTTTTTCAGACCTGTTGAAATATATGGATGTGTCTTGGGATCAACATCAGGATTTACACGAATCGCAACAGGAGCTTTCAATTTTAAAAGACCGGCTCTTTTGTTTATAAGTTCAAGCTCTTCAAGTGATTCAACATTAAACATCAAAATGCCGGTATTAAGAGCATAGTCGATCTCATCAATACGCTTTCCAACGCCTGAATATACAATGCTATCAGGCTTAAAGCCTGCTTTTAATCCGCGATAGAGTTCTCCGCCCGAAACTATATCAAGACCACTGCCAAGGCCTGCAAAGAGTTTTAAAACTGCAAGACTGGTATTTGCCTTTGCAGAAAAACAGACAAGCCTTCTTATATCGTCAAAAGCTTTATCAAAAGCAACAAAATGTCGCTTTAATGTGGCATGGCTGTATAAATAAAAAGGAGTGCCCACTTTTTCGGCAATCCTTTGAACCGGAATATCTTCGCAATAAAGCTCATTGTTATGATAATTAAAATGATTCATAAATATTTACCAGCCGCCACGTAGGACGGCCCTACCATTATTTAAACATATTATGGTATTTCCCAATTTGAAGGTCACATCCCCACGGTAGGGCGGCCCTACGTGGCGGCCTAATTCATCAATATTCAAATTCTATATAATTTGAGTCTTTTCCTGTTGACCCGTTATCAGAATAACCAATTACCTTGTAAATATATTTATAACCTTTTTCCAGAGTTTCATTGTGCGTTATTTTTTTATTTATATCCTTTCTGCTTACAGGAATATCTGAAATCCGTTTAAAAATCACAGGACAGTTTTTACATAACGGCCTGGAAAGAGAGGTTTTTGATTTATACACAATAAAACCGTCAAGACATGATATAATTTTTTTATTTTTATCTGGAACAGACCAGGCCAGTTTCAGCATATCATTGTCTATACTTGAATTTAAATCACTAACAGCAGGTATCTCAGCTTGTCCGGGAGGGACCGGCAGCGTTTTTCTGCCGCATCCTGAAGAAAAAACAGCCATGCAGAGCAAAATAGAAAATATTATGATTAGACTATTATCAGAATTTTTATTTATTATTTTTTTCCAGATCATCAAGCGTTTTTTCAGCCTCCTCTAATGCTGCGATTACATTCTCTCTTGCAGTTCCGCCAAAAGACTGTCTGCGGTTTATTATTTTATCCAGGCTTAAAATATCAAAAACATCTTTTTTAATAAGTAGTGAAAAAGATTCTAATTCATCTATTGCAAGCTCGTGCAGTTCTTTATTCTTATCAAGCGCATAGCTGACAGCCTTTCCAACACAGGCATGAGCCTGCCGAAAGGGCATTCCTTTTGTTACAAGATAGTCAGCAAGATCGGTTGCATTTAAAAAACCTTTGTTTGCAGCCTCATACATTGTCTGTTTATTAATTTTCAGCTTTAATATCATTGATGAACAAATATCAATACAGGCACTTAAAATGTCAACCGTATCAAACAATGGTTCCTTGTCTTCCTGCATGTCACGATTATAGGCAAGCGGTAATGACTTCATAATTGACAAAAGCGTCATCAGGTTTCCAAAAACACGGCCGGTTCTGCCACGGATCAGTTCAGGCACATCAGGATTCTTTTTCTGGGGCATAATGCTGCTTCCTGTTGCAAATGAGTCAGGAATTTCAATAAAACCAAATTCAAAAGTTGACCATAAAATCAATTCTTCCGATAGACGGCTGAAGTGCATCATGCAGATACTTGCCGCTGACAGAAATTCGATGATAAAATCCCTGTCAGAAACCGAATCTATGCTGTTTCTCGATACTTCTTCAAATCCAAGTAATTCGGCAGTATAGTCTCTGTCGATTGGAAAGGTAGTGCCGGCGAGGGCTCCGCTTCCAAGGGGCATTACATTTATCCGTTTCAGACATTCTTCCAGCCTTTGTGTATCGCGCAGAAACATTTCATAATATGCCATGATATGGTGTGAAAGAAGCACAGGCTGAGCTCTTTGAAGATGTGTATATCCGGGAAGAATTGTATCAATATTATTCCGTGCGAATAGGACAAGAACTCTTTTAAGCTTAGTAAGACCTTTAATAATTTTTGCGACTTCATCTCTAAGATACATGCGTACATCCAGGGCTACCTGGTCGTTACGACTCCTTGAGGTGTGGAGTTTCTGTGCGACTTTTCCTACTGACTGAAAAAGGCTGGATTCAATATGCATATGTATATCTTCCAGACCGTCATCAAACTGAAATTTTTCTCTCTCAATTTCTCTTTTTATCTTACTAAGGCCCTGGATAATTGATGAAGCATCTTCTTCCGTGATAATTGATCTGCTTGCAAGCATTTTACAGTGAGCGATGCTGCCCTCAATATCATAAGAGTATAACCGTTTATCTATGTTGATAGAAGAAGTAAAAGCTTCTACGCCTCTATCGGTTTTTTCTGAAAATCTGCCGCCCCATGGCTTTTCGCCCATATATATATTCCTTAATTATTATTTAATGTCATTAACTCAGATAATTTTATTATTTACAACCACGAAGGACACGAAGGGTTTTTTCTTTATCTTCGGTTACTTCGTGTTATTTGTGGTAAAAATAGCAGTACGTTCATTATGGTTTTCTTGAGTTAACGGCGTTTATGATTGCATCATCTTTTGGATACGCAGTCTTAGAGCATTAAGACGGATAAAGCCGTCAGCATCTTTTTGACTGAAAACGCTGTCCTGCTCAAATGTGGCAAAATCCTCGCTGTAAAGTGATTTGTCGGATTTACGTCCAAGAACACGACAGTTCCCCTTATATAATTCTAAATTTACTGTTCCTGAAACATTTTCCTGTGTCTGATCTATCATATTCTGCAAAAGTCTCATCTCCGGTGAGAACCAGAAACCATAATATACAATTTCAGAGTATTTGGGTATCAAAGAATCTCTTAGATGCATTATTTCTCTATCCATGGTAATTGATTCAACAGCCATATGAGCTGTCCTAAGTATAGTGCCTCCGGGAGTTTCATATATTCCGCGGGATTTCATGCCCACAAATCGGTTTTCAACTATATCCGCCCTGCCTATTCCGTTACGCCCCCCCAGCCTGTTCAGTTCTTTAAGAATATTTGCCGGCGAAAGGGTTTTGCCGTTTATCGCAACTGGATTGCCCTGATTAAATATTATTTCAATCTGTTCGGGTTTATCAGGAGCTTCCATGGGTGAAACACTCAGCGTAAACATATCTTCAGGGGGCTGATTCCATGGATCTTCTAACAGGCCGCCTTCGTAACTTATATGAAGAAGATTCCTGTCAGAGCTGTAGGGTTTTGCAGGCGTTGTGGGGACAGGTATGCCTCGGGTTTTGGCAAATTCCATAAGCGATGTACGTGAATTAAGCGTCCATTCACGCCACGGAGCGATAATTTTAATATTTGGATTAAGCGCAAAATAACTCAGTTCAAATCTTACCTGATCATTACCCTTTCCTGTAGCTCCATGGCTTACCGCATCTGCCCCTTCTTTCTGCGCTATTTCAATTTGTCGTTTTGCTATAAGAGGTCTGGCAAGGGCTGTGCCAAGAAGGTATTGGCTTTCATAAACAGCATTTGCGCGAAATGCCGGAAACACATAATCCCTGACAAAAGTCTCTTTAAGGTCATCTATATAAACCTTTTCAGCTCCGGTTTTTAAAGCTTTTTCCTCTAAATGATCCAGCTCTTCTTCCTGGCCCAGATCAGCTGAAAATGCGATTACCTCGCAATCATAGGTCTCAATAATCCATTTTAATATAACCGATGTATCAAGGCCTCCTGAATAAGCCAGAACTACCTTATTTATTTTATCAGACATGATATGATCTTGTTCCCCGTTTTTTTAATTGTCTATCAATAGGTTCAGCAATGCCTTGTGCATATGAAGCTTGTTTTCGGCCTGGTCCCAGACAACCGAATTTGGTCCCTCAAGCACTTCTTCACTGATTTCTTCACCTCTGTGAGCCGGCAGGCAATGCATTACAATAACATCTCTTGAAGCCTTATTGACAAGCTCCTGATTTATCTGAAATGGTTTAAACGCCTGTATTCTTTTAGAGTGCTCAGTTTCCTGGCCCATGCTTGCCCATACATCAGTATATATAACGTCTGCATCTGCTACTGCTTCAACAGGGTCCGAGGTTAATAAAATATTGCCGATTTTTTTTTCAAGCGCATTTTCAACAATTTTACTGTCAGGGTAATATCCTTCCGGGCAGGCTAATGTAAGATTAAGCCCGATAACAGACGCAGCGTTTATCCATGAATGGGCAACATTATTACCGTCTCCAACCCATGCTATCTTAAGATTCCCATAATCACCCTTATGCTCTTTTATAGTCAAAAGGTCGCTTAAAACCTGGCATGGATGGTATAAATCTGTCAGGGCATTTATCACAGGAATATCGGCATATTCTGCAAACTCATTTAACAGATCCTGAGAAAAAGTCCTGATCGCAACACAGTCTAAATACCTTGAAAGAACTCTGGCTGTATCTCTTGCCGGTTCATCCCGTGCGATCTGACTATCTTTGGCGCTTATAAATATCGACGTTCCGCCAAGCTGAACCATTGCCGTTTCAAAGGAAAGACGGGTGCGTGTCGAAGGTTTTTCAAAGATCAGACCTAATGTTTTCCCGGCAAGCGGCCTGCTGAAATCTTTATTACTACGATTCTTTTTAAGCTCAAGCGCCTTATTTAGAAAAGATTCAAAATCTTCTCTGGAAAAGTCTGAAAGAGTAAGTATGTTTTTTTTCAATTCAACCTCTTAAAAATATGGGTATAGCCTGTCAATTACAGATGGAACTTTTTACGAATCCATCAAAATTGGAAGCGCCAAAGGCGCATTCCTTAACTTTAGGCACTTTAGCTCACTTTAGACACTTTATTTATAATATTTCATCCAAACATGTTATCAGGGAATCTATTTCATTCTTTTCTATAATAAGAGGGGGAACAAACCGTAAAATATTTCCCTGAATACAGTTTACAAGAAATCCTTTTCCCATACATTTTTCCACAACAGGCCCACAGTCTGTTTTAAGCTTCATCCCCAGCAGCAAACCCATTCCACGGACATCTATAATGGAATCATGCCTGCTTTTCAGCCATAATAGTCTTTCCTTAAAATAAGCGCCTGTCTGAGAGCAACGCTCTATAATTTTTTCTTTAGCAAGAATCTTAACAACTTCAAGTGCAGCAGCGGTAATAACCGGCGTACCCCCAAATGTCGTTGCATGCGAACCAGGCCCGAATGCCTTTGCCACATGTTCTTTAGACAGCATGGCACCTATTGGCAAGCCATTGCCGAGGGCTTTGGCTAATGTCATAATATCCGGTTCAATTCCGAAATGTTCGTAAGCGAAAAGTTTACCTGTACGGCCCATGCCTGTCTGTATTTCATCAAAAATGAGAAGAGTTCCTGTTTTATCACAAATCTGTCTTACGAGTTTAAGATATTCCGGATCAGGGCAACGTACTCCACCCTCTCCCTGGACAGGTTCTACAATAACCGCGCATGTAAAGGGACTTATTTTGTTCCTTAAGGCATCAATATCATTAAACGGTATAAAATCCAACCCCTTGAGCAAAGGAGCAAAACCTTCCTTAATCTTATCCTGGCCTGTAACCGATAGAGTAGCAATGGTACGGCCGTGAAAAGATTTTTTCATGGCAATTATTCGGTTACGGTCTGGTTCTCTCTTGTCGCTGAAATACTTTCTGGCCAGTTTTATTGCAGCTTCGTTTGCCTCGGCACCGCTGTTGCAGAAAAAAACCCTGTCTGCAAAGCTGTTTTCAACAAGCCATGACGCAAGATTTACCTGTGGAACAGTATAATAAAGATTCGACACATGGAAAAGAATGTTTGCCTGCTCTGACAGAGCTTTTGACACTGCCGGATGAGCATGCCCAAGACCACAGACAGCAATTCCCCCAACAAAATCAGTATAGGCACGTCCTTCACTGTCCCATAAAGTGCAACCCTTTCCTCTGGTTATTACAATCGGAGGCCTTTTATATGTTGCCGCTATAACCTTATCTGCTTTATTTATAATATCATTTTTCATATTTCTAACCTATATTAGAACTTCAGTGCCAATACCCTTGTGGGTAAAAAGCTCCAGCAATACTGAATGACGTTTGCATCCATTAATAATGTGAACCTTTTTAACCTTATTTTTAAGAGCATCAATTGCACATTCAAGCTTTGGAATCATACCCTCGGAAACGGTTTTATCTTCAATCATACTGTTTATCTGTTCGCTATTTATAGAAGATATTACCAGACCCGAGGCATCAAGAACACCGTCAACATCTGTAAGATAAATAAGACGTTCGGCATTCATTGATATGGCTATTTTTTCTGCAACATGATCTGCGTTAATATTGAATGTCTCTCCAGCCTCCCCGCTTCCAACCGGGGCAACGATTGGGATAAAATCCTGTTTTATCAGGGTGTTTATAATATCGGGATTAATACGTGTAACTTGTCCCACCAGACCGGGATCAATAATTTCAGGCGGCTTGTCAGAATCTTCCTGATATTTAATATGGAGTTTTTTTGCTGATATAAGATTTCCATCTTTGCCGCTTAAGCCGACAGCTTTCCCCCCATGCTGATTAATTTCCGCAACAATCGCCTTGTTTACCTTGCCTCCCAGTACCATCTCCACAACATCCATAGTCTGCTCATCAGTAAAACGCAGTCCCCGAATAAACTTTGGATTTATTCCCATCTGGTCGAGTACCGAGTTGATCTGAGGGCCGCCTCCATGGATAACAACAGGGTTGATCCCGATAAATTTAAGCAGGGTGATATCTTTGGCAAAATCGGTTTTCAACTGCTTGTCAACCATTGCATGACCACCGTATTTAATTACGATAGTCTTGCCGTAAAAACGCCGGATATAAGGTAAAGCTTCAATTAATATGTGAGCAACATTTGGAGTCATAAT
>CAYYMU010000074.1:0-8957 GCA_964472445.1 uncultured Desulfobacteraceae bacterium | reverse complement strand
ATTGCGGGCAGGTGGCGGGCAGGAGGAAAGGCAAAAAATATCCTGTATATCCTGTAAATCCTGTCTGATTTATAGTCTTTTATTAATGCCTGAAACGGTATAACCTTTTCAATTCTCACCGGCAGAGCCGGTGGATTAATTATGATTTATAAAATAGCTTCAATACAAAACAGTGTCAATAGCATCAAAATAAAATCAGCGATTACGGCCCGAATATTCTATAATAGATACTATTATTGTAATTAAAAAGGCTTGAAACACGAGGAGCACACCATCGATTGGCCTCGCACAACGAAGGGTTATGGCACTGATACCAAGTGTCGCGCATAAAAAATATATGAGTAAAACCGCCTTTATTTTATCGCCAAGAAGGCTATATAAACGGTGATGGATATGGTCGGTTCCCACATAATCTATCCATTCCTTCAGGCTTTTCACCTTGCCGGTCACTATCCTTTCTATGGTAATATGAACCATATCATATATAAGAATCCAGAATATCAGTACAGGCGCTGAAAAGGATATGATCCGGCTATTATGCGCCCAGTCACCCTTAATTGCAAGAGCAGCCAGCATAAAACCGATAAAAGTGCTCCCTGTATCACCGAGGTATATGGAGGCAGGCCTCTTTAGCCCAAAATTAAAAGGGAGAAAACCGAGACAGCTTCCCACCATGGCTATGGCAAGCCACCCCATTAAAGGCTGATCTGTCTGAAATGCCACTATCCCCATAAAAATGGATATGATAGCGCCTATTCCCGCTGCCAGCCCGTCCATACCGTCAATAAAATTCATGGAGTTTGTTATACCGACAATCCAGAGGATCGTAAATAAAACATTTAACCAGTATCCCCACCATATGTTCTCTGGAAATAGATTCAGTACAATACCAAAATAAATCATGGCAAAAACAACACAAAGCTGGACAAATAATTTTATTCTGGCCGAAATCTCTTTCCAGTCATCGATCAGACTGATCACAGCAACAATAATACCTCCTGAAAGTAATATGATCATTTGTCTGTCAATGACCATATTCGCGAGAAGGGATATATTAAAAGCGATCACTATTGCAACGCCTCCCAGAAGAGGCGTGTTTTTTTCATGAATCTTCCTTCCCCCAGGCGCATCAAGAATCTTTAATTTCAGGGCGATAAGCCACATTATTGGAGTCAGCAAAGCTGAAAGAGAAAAGGAAAACAGCAGGATATAAATCCATCTTATGCCAAAATCGGCAAAATAGAAGCGGAACCATGGGAGAACAAGCATAGCAAAAACAACACAAGAAACAAGCCAGATAATACGCCTGAATGATATCCTCATAAATTTTGAATCAAACATTTTCAACCTTTTAAAAGTATTTTTTTTATGCCTGCAGAAATCTTATGCGTGTCTACATCTCTCAATAAAGGATAAACAGGAATGGATACCGCACGGCCCATTACTTCCCGTGTAACAGGGTAACCTGACAATCCGAAATATTCGTGCAGTGGTTTGAATACCGGCCTTCTGCACTCAATCCCCATTTTCAGCATGTTTTCTATAAACCCGGAAGAATCGTTAAGGAGCAAAACATATCTGTAATATATGTGCTCTCTGCCCTCAAAAGCCGAGGGAACCGGAAATGAGATCTCATTTAAAGCCCTGTTATAAAGGCTTGCAATCTCTTTTCTTCTCCCAATAAATGAGGGAAGTTTCTTTAACTGGCTGATACCTAATGCAGCCTGGATTTCGGTCATCTTGTAATTATACCTTACAGAATAACAGTCCTTTTCATCATAATCTCTTAAATCCCTTAAAATCCCGGTAAGCCTGTCATCGTTTGACAGAATCATCCCACCCTCGCCGGTAGCAAGCATTTTTGTCGCATAAAAAGAAAATATTGAACAAACTCCAAAGCTGCCGGTATAACGACCCTGATATTTTGCCCCGATGGACTGCGCACAGTCCTCAATAACAGGAATTCCAAAAGATAATAGTTCATCGATATCTGCCGGAAAACCAAACATGTGCGGAACGATGATTGCCTTTGTTTTGCTGGTTATCCTTTTTTCTATATCATTCGTGTCTATATTGAACGTAAACCGATCAATGTCGGCAATAACCGGAACAGCCTTTACATATTTAACTGCATTAAGAAGGGCACAGCAGACATAGCTTGGGATAATAACTTCATCACCATTCCCTACTCCAAGAGCAAGAAGGGAAAGATGGAGGGCTGCCGTGCCGGAACTGACGGCGACACCGTTCCTGACACCGACAAAAGAGCAAAAGGCATCCTCAAATCCTGCCACCTGTTCGCCCTGGGCAAGATGGCCTGATTTAAGAACATCAAGAACACTATCAAAATCGCTTTGATCTAAAGTTGGTCTGGAATGAAAAATCATATATTTATAAACGATCGAAGAGGCATAAATCCCTCCGCAAAAAACACCCTTCCCTGAAGCCCTCTAAATACAGCCATAGACTTGGCAATATCCAGTATCGACAACCCCTTAATATTTGTTCTTTCAACCTGGGATTTATGAGCTAAAAGGACTGTTGTCTTTTTATCCATTGTATCCTTAAGATCAATAAATAAAGTAGGAGAAAAATTATTTGTAGTGGGAGTTTCATAGAAAAGAACATTTTTTATATATCTTGTAGCGGAAATGGTGGCTTTGGATAACGCCCTGTGATCCTGATGTGTATCATCACCATAGTTTACAAAAACAAAATCCGGTTTTATTTTTTTAGCAACAGCTTCAATATCGGAGATCATATTGTTTAGGAAGAGAGCAAGTTGAGTATCATTATATTCACCCCAAAACAAATCTCTAACATTCATTATTTCAGCTGACCTGGCCTGCTCCTCTTTTCTTTTTTCAGCCTTACCGCCCATTTCACCGTGTGTCATTATAAAAAGATACACATCGTGTCCTGAAGCAGCATATTTCAATAGACTGCCTGCACAACCAATTTCAATGTCATCGGGATGCGCTCCCACGGCAAGTATTTTCATGGTTTTCCCTTATCTGTTTGATCAAGTTCTTAACACTTAACACGATTCATAAAAAGTATTTTTTTGAGTTTTTACGAGGCCGTCAATATTTCAAGACTCTTTTTCCCATGATTGTATATTAAATCAATAACCGACATAAAAGGCTCAAATGCGCCAAAAAGCTGATTATAAACAGGATGCTTATATTCCTGAAAAATGAGTTCAACGCCAGACTGGGTGTATTTCTTCAAATCCATGTAATCTTTGCCACCGACTCCGGCCAGATATGTATGCGCATCAAAATGCTTCGTCAGGGCAATCAGTCTGTCGTCAGGATTTTCCGGAAACCCGGCAAGTTCGGAAGCAACATGGATGGATGTTGTAATACCCAACAATTCAGCGAGTTTCTTCACCACATGAATATTCAATTGAGAAATGTATTGCCAGTTTGATAAAAATATTTCCTCAAAAAATTCTTCAAGCAAATACCAGTATGGAGCTTTTTTATAATTTGAGATAATCGCCTGTCGCTGTCTGTGCCGCCATTTGTCTTTATTATTAACTTCAACTTCGTTTATCAACTGTGGGAACTTGTACATAACGGGAACGGTCAGCCATTGCCATCCATTTGCAGTTTTAATCTTGTTCCTGTTCTGCCATTCATTCTTCTTGAACTGTACATTATCCAGCAGAACAAAGATATCAGCTTTATTGATCTTATCAAAATAGCCCAACCACGGCAAATACTGGGGTTGATGGACAGCTACAATCATAATACCTGCCAGGGAAACACTGATAATTTATTTTTTAAATTTTTCACCGCTATACTCAAGAGCTTCTTTGATATCCTGTTTAACCTGCGGATCATTCAATAATTCCTTTATTTCATTTTTAGTGGTCTTTGTTATAAATTCGATTGATTCCTTAACATTTTTCTTGACGGCAGTAACCGTGCCATAATTAAAGGCGAGGTCTGCGCACTCCTGAATTGAGGTATTTACAGCGTATTGAACGCCTTCCTTTACCTGTTGCTTTATCCCTGCAACCGCAATAAATAACACTATGAGAAAAATAACTCCCCAGGGCACAGCCATAACCAATTGTCTTAAAAAAAGTCTCCCAAAATTATCCTCTTTCATTTGTCTGCCCTCCTTTTTTAAGAAATATTATTAAATTTATACCTCGGATGATCATAAATTAAAATATAACATATAGATTATTCAAAAGCCACAAAAATTGGATTGGAAACGAGTATGCCACATCCACGCATGTCCATTCTATAATATACCTTCTCACCGCGCTGAAAATACCTGTCCTCGTAATCGATCCGCATGGGCAACGTTCCTTCGAAGGTTTGAATCAGTTCTCCCGATCTTATCAATCGAACCTTTACCTTTCTCTCTGAGACCTCAGCCGCTGAAAGAAAGATCCTGATTCTTGGGCTCTCTTTTAATGCGATTTCGTCCCCTGAAATACCCTCATTTTTACCGTCGGGTGAAGAGACAGAAAACTCATCAAGATTGACAAACTGCGGGTATCCACCCCTATAGGCATACATCTTCCCGTTTTTCAGCGCTTCCAGCACGCCTTTCCTGCTTTTCTCCCGAAGAAAAAAAACTGTCGGAAAATTTCCCAGTTTTTCCCCGGCGTCACCTTCTCTGTGAAAATCCGCCGTGGATATTCCCCAGACAGGTCTGCTTCTTGTACCCTTACAATATGCGATCAAAACTCTATCCCATATATTCCCCGGTTCTGTAACTGTTATGTTTTCCCCGTAAAGAGAGGCAAATCCCGTATAATCCCGAGATTTTTCAAGCACCTCCGGATAAGGGGGCGTGTCAACCCGGATCGGTCCCAACCTTCTGCAGCCGGATGCCGTTTCAGGATAGTTCCAGAAGGTTAGCCCTCCTCTCGAATTTACATAATCTATGAGAAGCTGATAAGGGGCTATCCCCTGGTCGCCATGATACTGGTCAAAAGGGGAACTTCTGAATATATTACTGTTTGCAATAGAGACAATGCTCCAGACGATAATAATAACACCTGTTATTCTATAAAAACCCTTCCATTTTATCAAGAACATAGCCATAACAAGTATAATCATATACAATAATATCTGTGGAACGGCCATTCGCGAGTATTCTGTAAAAAAACCATTGTGCAGGATGGGAAGGTTTTCGTAGTCTTCGGGGGTTTCCATCCCTATGGTCAGAATACGCCTCTCATGATTATGGGCGGTAAGATTTTTGTTGAAATAGGAACCTGCCCAGTAATAAAAAGCGGCAGTCTCCGAACCGGGAATGATGACCATGTTAGGGTACTTTTTTTGCACCTCTCCGATTGAATCCAGATAGGCCTTTGCGCCATTCTTGTTTATGGAAGACAGCTCTATCCTTTTTCTGAGTATATTCCTGAAAGGTGGCACACCATATTCCATAACAACCCTGTCGTGGTCATTGATAACGAGAATCTCAAAGCCCCTGTCCTTTGCCATTTTTACAAGGGTTTCTATATCATAAGCCCCGTCACTGAACGTACTGCGGAAATCAATCAGACCGGCAACCTGCTGATATGCCCCCCCGTGGGAAATAACGGGCAAAAACAATGATGCAACAATCAAAAGCATAAGGAGACATTTTTTTGTTTTGAAGGTTTTTCCCATATCAGATCGCTATGTCCTTCTCCTGCAACAAATCATGGTATAACCGATCAATCTTTTCCGACATCTTTTCTGAACTGTAGCCGGCGGCATATCCTCTCCCTGCATTGCCCATTTTTTCCCTTTTTCCAGGATCATCAAGAAATTCTTTTATTCTTACAGCCAAGTTCTCAACATCACCAACAGGAATCAGATACCCGTTTTTGCCATGAACAACAAGGTCAGGAATTCCGCCCACATTACTTGCCACGATCGGCTTGCCAAGCGCCATGACTTCAACAAGCACTCTTCCCATCCCCTCATTAAGCGAAGGCAAAACAAAGATGTCAAAGACCGACATAACCTCTGCCACATCCGACCGCCAACCTAAAAACTTTACATTCTCTTCTACGCCTAACTTGATGGACATAGTTTTGAGTTCATCTGAAAGTTCACCATCCCCAAGAAAAACAAAAGTTGTATCCGGCCTGGCATTTACAATTTTTCCTGCTGCCTCAATAAGGTACCTGTGCCCCTTTACCGGCGTAAGCCGCCCGACTGTCCCGACAACAATATTGTCTTCGGGTATTCCAAGCCTTTTTTTAGTTGCCGCAAAATCAACAGACATTCTGAAAAACTTATCCAGATTTATTCCGCTATGCACTACTGAAAACTTATCCACGGGGGCAATATGGAGGTGAAGATGGTCTATTTTTTCCCGCTGTGTAAGCGCAATAATCTTATCTGTAATGCAGGCCGTTATTTTTTCAAGAATAATGTAGAACGAGGTCTTGCGCCTGCCGGAGTATCCCCAGAAAACGTGGCCGTGCGGCGTGTGTATAATTACTGGAATCCAGGTCAAAAACGCCGCCCACCGTCCCAGAATACCTGCCTTTGATGTGTGTGTATGAACAACATCCGGACGTTCACGGCTTAGTATTTTAATTAGAGCAAAAAAGGCCTTCAAATCGTAAAAAGGGTGAATCCTTCTTACAAGGGCTGGAATCGTAATAATTCTTACGCCTTCTCTTTCTGCTTCAACCAAATCCTTCTCTACAGCCATGGCTTCATCTTCCGCCATGTTTGACTCAATGGAAAGCCCTTTAACTAAAACTACATCATAGCCTTCTTTACCAAGACACATAACGGTCAAAAGGGTATTCTCAGCAGATCCGCCCTTGTCCAGGCGTGTAATGATATGGATTACTTTTATCCTTTTCAACACCACTAACCTTCCATATAATTGGAGTACCAGACTTGAAAGACTATCAAATTCCAGATCTGCCAGGATGTATCAGAACGATTTAAAATAAGATTGTTGATCAAATTTTCAATAACATAATAATCAAAAATGCCCTGCTTAACAACCACTTCTCTCGATAGATATTCATCGATCAAATATCTCAAATCAGACTTCAGCCACTTGCTGACCGGCATTTCAAATCCCCATTTAGGGCGATCATGCAAAGATTTAGGCAAAATATCCTTAAAGGTCTCCAGCAGGATATACTTCCCCTGCCCTTTTTTAATTTTCCAGCTGCCTTTGAGGGAAAAAGCCGTTTCACAGACTCGGTGATCCAGAAACGGCACCCTGACTTCCAGAGAATTAAGCATGCTCATTGCGTCAACCTTTTTCAGCATATCCCCGGGAAGCGATTCCTTTACGTCTGCATAAAGCATTCTGTTAATATCATCGGCATCTATCTCGTTTAATCTTGCCGACAATATTTTCTTTCCAAGATCGTGGTTAACTTCCTCTGTCCCCGTAAGAATACTTCTTCTTAAATCCCTGGAAAATATCTCGTTCCACGCAAAAAATCGCTCTTCGAGGCTTTCTTTTCCCGCCCCTCTTAAAAATTTCTTTAATCTTCTGATATGTTCAGGCAGTTTCTGGTCCCGCGATTCAGGAAAAGATAAAAAAACAGGCTCTATAAACCCCTTACGTATAAAGGAAGGAATCTTTCGATATCTTGAACTCCACCCCTCTCCTTTATACATCCTGTAACCGGCAAAAAGTTCATCACCCCCATCACCGGAAAGAGCAACCTTGACATCATTGCCCGTCTCTCTTGATACAACAAATGTAGGAATCGCCGAAGAATCAGCAAACGGCTCGTCGAACGACTCCAATACTTCAGGAATGGCATCAAGAATATCTTTTGCCCCAAGCCTGAATTCATGGTGTTCTGTGTTATTAAAGGCAGATACTTCCCGGGCATATTCGGTTTCATCAAACAGGGACATATCTTTATAACCTATTGAATAGGTTTTCACCGGTTGGCTGGAATTTCTCGCCATAAGCCCGACAATAATGCTCGAATCAATACCACCGCTCAAAAATGCGCCCATAGGGACATCCGCAATCATTCGTATTCTGACAGCGTCTTCCATAACTTCGAATAATTTATTCTTTAAAACAGCAAAATCTTCTTTGCCGCCAGCTTCCATTTGAACATTTCCATCTATGTTCCAGTACTCTCTTTCCTCTATTTTCCCTGTGCTGAAGATCAGAATATGCCCGGGTCTGAGTTTTTTTACATTTTTAAATATAGTATAAGGCGCCGGAATATAGTTAGTAGACAGGTAAAGACCAAGGGCATCCCAGTCCATTTCTTTTGGTACATCCGGGTCCTGCATGATCCCTTTTATCTCTGAAGCAAAGATTAATGTCCCGTTGTTCCAATAGTAAACAAGAGGTTTTATACCTAGACGGTCTCTGCAGAGAAAAAGCACCTGGGATTTCTCATCCCATATGGCAAAGGCAAACATACCGGCAAGCCTCTTTACCCCTTCGATCCCCTCCTCTTCATAAAGGTGTATAACAACCTCACAATCCGTCTGCGAACTGAATCGATGTCCTTTCTTTTCAAGTTCTGTTCTCAAAGACGGGAAATTGTAAATTTCCCCATTGAACACCATCCAGACTGTCTTATCCTCATTGGACATCGGCTGCCGCCCCGCCGCTGATAAATCAATAATACTGAGTCTTCTGTGCCCAAGACCTACATTCACCTTTGAGCTTTGAGCTTTTTGCTTTGAGCTCAGATACACCCCATCGTCATCCGGTCCTCTATGTGAAAGGATAGAGGTCATCTTACGCAACAGATTCTCTTCGACCGGCCGACCATCTATTCTCACTTTTCCGCAGATTCCACACATAGCTAATAACCGTTTACAGTTGCCGGTTCACAGTTCAAAGTTTTTCCCAATGAACTATGCAACGACTGAAGAATTTTGGATATTGATTTCAATTTTTGAATTAACTCTTTTGCATCTGAATTAGAAAATATGGCTCTTCTCCAATTTAGTTGGAGAAGAGGGTCCAAGGATTCAAGGGTT
>CAYYMU010000073.1:0-9019 GCA_964472445.1 uncultured Desulfobacteraceae bacterium | reverse complement strand
TTGTTATACATGAGTTTTTTCTGGTTTTAATTTAATTATAACTGTTGCGATAACTAACAAAAACTACAGTTGAGTTATTTAAAAGTCGAATTCATCGAATGTGTCATTTCAACTGCAGGGATAAATCTTATGTTATCAGTGCGTTACAGGCTAAAGATTTCTTGCGGGAAATAATTTTGAATTTAAGATTTTCATCTTTGCCAAACGGAATCGCAATGCGGTAAAAAGGCATCCAAACCCGTACCTGATGCTTCGAAAAAGATTGATTGATGAAGCTTCAGTAAAGTATTTTGTCGGGCAGCTCACCTCAGCTATTGTATAGCCAAACCACAAAATTTGTGCGAGCATTTGATTATCAAAAACAAAATCATCGGAATTAACATCAAACGGCAGTTTTTCCAGAATCTCGCGTGAAAACGCTCTGTATCCTGTATGATATTCAGAAAGTTTGGCTCTTAAAAACAGGTTTTCAGTAAGAGTAAGGAATCTGTTTGCAATGTATTTCCATACAGGCATGCCTCCATCCAGAGCATAACCGCCTAAAATCCTTGACCCCAATACACAATGATAAAGACCATTGCCAATCATGGAAGCCATTGCAGGAATAAGCAGAGGTGTATACTGATAATCAGGATGAATCATGATAATTATTTCACCGCCCTCTTTCAGAGCCATTTTATAGCAGGTTTTCTGGTTTGCTCCATAGCCTAAATTTTCTTTATGAATAAAAACCTTTGTGTTTGGCAGACCTTTTGCGATGGCAGCAGTCTCATCATGGCTTGCATCATCAACCAGAATTACACTATCAACAATACCCTGATTCATAACTTCGTCATAAGTTCTGCGAAGCGTTTTGGCAGCATTATATGCAGGCATGACAACAACGACTTTTTTATCTTTAAACATTTAAACTCCGGAAACAGTTATTATCAAATCACACACATTGCATGTTTTACAAAAAAGATGTATGCGTATTACGTAAAATGGATTTATGCCAGAAATAAGAAAAAACGTAAAGAACAAAGTACAATGAGAGCTTTGAAACAGGATAAACATGAAAATAAAATCACTCTCAGATGAGCAGATAGCTGGTCAGCGTCTGATGGCTGGATTTGACGGAACCAGATTAAATGATGACCTTAAATTTCTTATTAATACAATTAAGGTTGGCGGAATAATTCTTTTTGCCAGAAATTTATCCTCTCCTGATCAAATAAAAGATCTGTGTTTTTCAGCCCGGGAATATGCTTTGCAGCACGGACAGCCGCCGATATTCATTTCAATTGATCAGGAAGGCGGACAGGTGGCAAGACTGAAGGCTCCATTTACTCAATTTCCAGGCAATCCAGAGATAAAAGAAAAAAAAGATGCTGTCTATTTTGCAGAAACAACTGCAAAAGAACTGACGGAAGTCGGTATAAACATGGACCTGGCTCCTGTCCTGGATATAGCGCACAAAGGAATAACCAGCATAATGGCCGGCAGAGCCTTTGGCAGCGATCCTGAACAGGTATCAAGTCTTGGGGTTAAAGTAATTGAGCATCTCCAGCAAAATAAAATCATATCTGTAGCAAAACACTTTCCCGGGATAGGCAGAACTACGCTTGATTCACACCTTGAGATGCCTTTTTTAAATACAGGCATTAAAGATATCGAGGATATTGACCTCATGTCGTTTAAAGCAGCTATAAAACACAATGTAGCAGGGATAATGCTCTCTCATATATTTTACCGGAATATTGATTCAAAATGGCCTGCAAGCCTGTCAATCAAGATTGCAAAAGATCTTCTGCGCGGACAGCTGGAATTTAACGGAATAACTATAACAGACGATCTGGATATGGGAGCAATAAAGAAAAACTACGACATTAAAACAATAATTCAGCAGATACTTTCAGCAGATATTGACATAGCTCTTATCTGCCATAAGGGGCCTGATATTGAAAAGGCATTTTACGAAATATTAAAAAGCCTGAAAGACTCTGAAACTCTGAGGAAAAAAGGAATCCAGTCTGCGGAACGGATAATGCAAATCAAAGAAAAGTATCTTTATCCAGTCTTGATGGCGTCGTAAAAAGCTGCATTATACCGCTCTGTAGAACTTGAGACCAGAATAATTTTAAACAATCAGTCTTCAGTTGCGATAACCGGCAAAACTTCAGTTGAATTATTTAAAAGTCAAAAAATACTATTTTCCGGTATTTTTTTTATCCTTGAATATACATCATCATCAATATCTGACCTGCATCCGTCTTTCAGATAATGATAACCTGCCGCAGCAATCATTGCTGCATTGTCGCCGCAAAGATCTATGGATGGTATATGGGTTGTTATTTTTCTTTTGCCTGCATCACAAATGATTTTTTCTCTTAATCTGCTGTTTGCCGCCACACCGCCAACCAGAGCAATATGGCTGCAGCTTTTTTCTGCTGCTGCATTAATAAGTTTATACGACAAAACATCAACAACCGCCTCCTGAAATCCTGCCGCAATATCAGAAATCTGCTGCTTAGAGTCATGTTTATGGGTTTGCACATACCTGTTTACAGATGTTTTAATTCCGCTGAAACTAAAATCATATTTGGACTTGTCTAAATATGATCTTGGAAAATGAATCTTTGCAGGGTCACCGTCCTCAGCAAATTTCCCTATAACTCGTCCTCCAGGGTAACCAAGGCCAAGAATCTTGGAAACCTTGTCAAAGGCTTCTCCTGCGGCATCGTCTCTTGTCTGTCCCATGAATTCCATTTTTGTATGGGATAAAACATGAACAATGCTTGTATGACCGCCTGATGCCAGAAGCGCTACAAAGGGAAAAGGCGGCGGATCAGGCTCTAAAAAGACTGAATTAACATGTCCGTCAAGATGATTTACACCTGCGAATGGAATATCAAGAGCAAAAGCATACGCCTTTGCAAAGGAAAAACCTACAAGCAGCGAGCCGATCAGTCCGGGGCCTTGAGTAACGGCAATCGCATCAAGCTGCTTTATATCAACTCCAGATGAGCTGACAGCCTCGTCAACCACAGGAACAATGGCTTCCATATGTTTTCTTGAAGCAAGTTCAGGCACAACCCCGCCATATGGATGATGCACTGCGATCTGAGACGAGACAACAGAAGACAAAATCTTAGTGCCGTCAACCACAACTGCCGCGGCCGTATCATCACAGGATGTTTCAATACCTAATATTATCATATTATTTCTGCTAATTATAAAAACAGCTATGTTTTACCACGAAATTCACGAAGAATTTTAAACATTAATATTCATAACCCTACAACTTTTTTCATAACCTTTTTCAATATTTCTCGCAACAACATAACATTAATCAGTGGGCAAAATGTTTTTTTTGTAACTGTTCACGGTTTGAAACTTGAAATTGGAAATTTGCAAGATTATGAAATGATTTTACCAGTTGGATACGTTTGTCAACAATACAAAAACATGAAGACCCAATTTGATGGTATTGTAAAAAAATCGAAAAGTTCTCTTTTTATATATTTTTTATTTCCCAATTTCAATATTTCGTAACCACTTATCAATATTTTTTATTGAAAGATATAAGATCATCGATTAGCATAAATATTATGAAACCTATTGTTGCCATAGTCGGTCGTCCAAATGTAGGAAAATCAACACTTTTTAATCGTATAACAAGATCAAAAAATGCCCTTGTTGACGATTTCGCGGGTGTTACCAGAGATAGAATTTATGGAGATGCAACCTGGAACGATATTGAATTCACCCTTATTGATACAGGCGGATTTTCATTACAGGATAAGGATGATTTTGCGAGTCAAGTCCGTTTTCAGGTTGAATTAGCCATTGAAGAAGCAGATGTCATTATACATATGCTTGATGGAAAGCACGGAATCTCTGTTTTCGACAAGGATATTGTTAATATTCTCCGTTCAGTTAAGAAACCTGTTTTTTATGCTGTAAATAAAATTGACGGTCCTGAAAAGGAAGATAATGTCTTTGATTTTTACAGTCTCGGCATTGAAAAATTATATTCTGTTTCTGCAGAACATCGTTATGGTGTACATGAACTTCTTGATGATGTGGCAGCCGTGCTTCCAAAACTTGTATCAGAAAAATCTCAGGATATGATAAAGATTGCGGTAGTTGGCAGGCCTAATGCAGGTAAATCATCACTCATAAATAAGATTCTTGGAGAAAACCGTTTTCTTGTCAGCGATATTCCAGGAACAACACGCGATGCAATTGACTCTGTATGTAATATTAACAACAAATCATATCTTCTTATTGATACTGCAGGAATCAGACGCAGGGGGAAAGTTTCAAAAAAAATTGAAAAATTTTCCATAATCAAAGCCTTAAGAAGCCTCGACAGGTGTGATGTAGCGCTTATTCTCATAGATGCTGATGAAGGTGTTACTGATCAGGATATAAATGTTGCGGGTTATGCTTTTGAACGGGGATGCGGCTGTATTTTACTGCTGAACAAGTGGGATCTTGTTGAAAAAGACAGTAAAACTGCAAAAAAATACTATGAAGACCTGAAAATGCATGCAAAATTTTTGAACTTTGCTCCTGCCTTGACAATTTCAGCCAAAACAGGCCTCAGGGTCTCAAAAATCTTCACTCTTGCAGACAAGGTTTACAATCAGTATTCCATGCGTATCGGGACAGGCCAGATAAACAGGATATTTGAGCGGGCAATTAAAAAAAACGAGCCCTCTCTTCACAAGGGAAAACGCATAAAGTTTTATTATGCCACTCAAACATCAGCAAAACCGCCTTGTTTTGTGTGTTTTGTCAATTATCCCGATGCTGTTCATTTTTCATATAAAAGATATCTGATAAATCAAATTAGAAAAGACTCGGGCCTTGACAGCACTCCGATTCGGCTGATCTTTCGCCAGCGAACAGGCAAGAACGATAACAAGTATTCAAAAAGCAAAAAAAAGTAACTTTTTTTAACCGGGGAGAACAGAGAGACCACAGAAAAAAGAATTCTTGTAACACTTTAGCCTTTTAAAACGAATTCAAACTTACGGATTTGTTTTGAACCGCAGAATATTGAACAGGAAATTATGAATGTCGAAGTAAGGCATTCTATCATTTTTACTACTATAAAAAATAGAGTGTAACGATTCCACAATTCATCATTCGAAATTTCTTGTTCGATATTCGATATTTGATGGAATCGTAAAAAGTCAAAAAACACCAATTTCCGTCATTCCGGCGAAAGCCGGAATCCAGTATTCTTAAATAGTTACGGGTAATCTGGACTCCGGTTTTCACCGGAATGACGACTTTTTACGAGTTCATCAAACTTGATTAAATCATTTTAATGATAATTTGCAGGAAGAGTTTTGATGTTTTTTTTAATCCTGAACATCCTGTTAATCCTGTCAAAAAAGTCTCGAAGGATAAAGTTTTGGATCTGTTTGATTATAGAGCACAGAAGGCAACAGCCTCATCAAAACCTCTCGCAGAAAGGATGCGGCCAAAGAGTCTTGATGAATTTGTTGGTCAAAACCATTTAACAGGGGATGGCGCTCTGATCCATACTGCAATTGAAAAAGATCGAATTTTCTCAATGATCCTTTGGGGGCCGCCCGGATGCGGGAAAACAACCCTTGCACGGCTTATTGCCAATGAAACCAGCTCGCATTTTGTGCATTTTTCTGCTGTGCTTTCAGGGGTCAAAGAGATACGGGCTGTTATAGAAGATGCAAAAAACCGCCAGAAACTCTACGAGAAAGAAACCATACTTTTTGTCGATGAAATACACAGATTCAATAAAGCCCAGCAGGATGCATTTCTCTATCATGTGGAAAGTGGTCTTATTACTTTAATAGGAGCTACAACGGAAAACCCTTCTTTTGAAGTAATCTCTCCTCTTTTATCAAGATGCAAAGTAATAATCCTGAAGCCTCTTTTATCAGATCATATTACTAAAATAATCAATCGCGCTCTTAACGATAAAAAAAACGGGCTCGGCAATATTAATTTTGATTTTGACAAAGACGCCCTTGCCTGTCTGATAGACATGGCAGAGGGAGATGCACGCGCTGCCTTAAACAGCCTTGAATTAGCTACTTCTCTGCTTTTACCCGACAACCATATTGAAGACAAGAAAACAAGACACATAACCTTGCAGACCATAGAAAAAGCTCTGCAGAAAAAGGCTCTTATCTATGATAAATCAGGTGAACAGCACTATAATCTTATATCAGCATTTCATAAAAGCCTTCGTGGAAGCGACCCTGACGCTGCAATCTACTGGCTTGAAAGAATGCTCATGGCAGGAGAAAATCCTTTATATATTGCCCGCAGAATGGTCAGGTTTGCATCCGAAGACGTGGGCAATGCAGACCCGAATGCGCTCGGAACAGCTTTAAATGCAATGGAAGCATTTAAATTCCTGGGACACCCTGAAGGGGAGCTTGCTCTGACTCATGCTGCTGTTTATCTTGCAACAGCGCCTAAAAGCAACAGCATATATGCATCATCAAAAATGGTTAAAAAAGAAATTAAAGATTCCGGCTGTCAACCTGTTCCACTACACATAAGAAATGCCCCAACCACTCTGATGAAAGATATCGGGTATGGAAAAGATTACAAGTATGCGCATGACTATAAAGAAGGGTTTATTCCTCAGGACTATCTGCCGGAAAAACTGAAAAAACGCTGCTATTACTTTCCAACAGACAGAGGATATGAAAAAACAATAAAACAAAGGCTTGATAAGTGGCGTAGCCTCAAAAAAAAGTAAAGAATCCTGGCCCAGAGTACCAGGCTTTGGCTATCCCCAGAGGGAATTTGTTTTGCATGAAAAAGATGAACCCTGGTCGCCTCTGGCGCCGCCGAAGGCGGGTAAACATCGAAGGCGTACCTTAATTCGACGTTGGAAGTTCGATGTTCGATGTTCCTTTTTTAAACACAAAACTCCAGGGCAAAGCCATCTATCTCTGACTTGGCCCAAAGGACCAAGCTTTTCAGGACAAAATGAAATGCTATTTCCCCAATTCCTCTTTAACAGCAAGACCTATTTTTTTCAGAGTATAAGGTTTTTTTATGTATCCCCCGGCGCCCAGTTTTTGAGCTTTCTTTATGCGGTCTGTTTCAGAAAATCCGCTGGCGATTATTGCCTTCTGGCCAGGATGTAATTCAAGAATTTTCCTGTAAGTGTCAAGTCCATCAAGCCCTGGATCCATTATCATATCCAGAACTATTAAATCCGCTGCATTTTCCTTCATATATGAGACAGCGTCCTCACCGCTTGCCACTGATCTAACAGCATAGCCCAGTTTTTTCAGTATCTGGGCAGCTATTTCTCTTTGGCCTTCAACATCATCTACTATTAGAATGGACTCTCCATTTCCCATGTAATCTTCAATTGGCAGGATGTTTTTCCTCTCGCTAATCTCTTTCCTTGTTGCTGGAAAATAAAGAGTGAGTGTCGTTCCTTTTCCTTCAGTGCTTTGAATATCAATATAACCATTATGGTCTTTTACCGTACCCCATACTACTGCCATTCCCAATCCTGTCCCGCTTTTCCCCATCACCTTTTTCGAATAAAAAGGCTCAAAGATTTTCTCCATGTCCCCTGATGAAACACCTATGCCGGAATCTGATATTTTAAAAACAACGTAATCACCTTCTTCTACATCATCATAACCTTTTAATGGTTTATCAATATATCTGTTTTCCGTTGATATAAAAATAGTTCCGCTATCATTTATTGCCTCTGCTGCATTATTAATCAGGTTCATGACGGTTTTAGAAAGGTGAAAAGATGAACCCATAATATTTAAAAGGTGTGCCTCAAAACTGGTTTTAATTTTAACATCAGGATAACACTCTTTTGTTTTTTTACATTCAGGAGATTCAAGATAACTGTTTATAATTTGATTAAGATTCACAACCTCTGTGGCAACAACCCCTCTTCTTGCCAATGTCAACAAATCCTGTACAATATCAACAGCCTTTTTGCCTGATTTTTGAATTGTTAAAAGGGGTTTTCTCAGATGGCTGTCTTCAGGGATACTCAGCAATAATAATTCCGGATAACTTACTATGCCACTCAAAACATTGTTAAGATCATGAGCTACGCCACCGGCTAAAGTGCCGAGTGATTCCATTTTCTGGGCCCGCTGAAGCTGGTTTTCGAGTTTTTTTTGTTCCGTTAAATCCCTCAAAAAACAGAGGGTGGCCGGACGTCCTTCCCAGTCAATTAAAACCGTGTTGAGCTGTACCAGTAATTCCTCATTATTTCTGTTAATTAATCTGAAAGAATAGGTGCTGGGAAGGGCCTCTCCTTTTAACCTTCTTTTATACCTGTCAAGGACCATATTCCTGTCTTCAGGATGTATGAATTCAACAAAAGATGTCCTGGCCAGCTCTTCCACAGAATAGCATGTCAGTTCCTCAGCCCTGGGGTTCGGAAACTTTATTACTTCATCCTGGGCAATAAATATAGCTTCATTTGCATTTTCCACAAGAATGCGATGCCGCAAGTCACATTCTTTCAGGGCTTCCTGGGTCTGTTTAAGCTCAGAGAAATCGGTTGCTGCTACAATCTGCCCTTTGGCGGGGTCTGATGGGTCCAAGGAGCATGCCCGAAGGATGCAGTCAAAAACAGTACCATCCTTGCGAATCCATTGTGTTTCCACATAACCGGTTCCTGACTCTTTAATACCAGCGTAAAGCTGTTTGCCTGTCCACTCAAACCCTTCATCATCAGGGTAAAGTACTCTGGAACTCCGGCCCAGAAAGAAATTTTTTTCATAACCAAGCATGCGGTACATAGTCTCATTGGCCCAGTCAAGTTTACGATTGACGACCAATCCAATCCCAACAGGAGAAATACTGAGAACTGTCTTTAATTTATTCTCGCTTTTCCGCAAAGCATCCTCTGCCTGTTTACCCTTAAAGACTTCCTTCTCCAGATCCCTGACCCTTTGTTCCAGCTCTTCATAGGTTGGCTTTTTATTCATTAAAAGCTCCTCAATAGATAAAATGGCTTTATTGTTTCATTAAATAT
>CAYYMU010000072.1:0-9107 GCA_964472445.1 uncultured Desulfobacteraceae bacterium | reverse complement strand
TTACTGGAAGTGAATTAGTTATTGATGGTGGTTATACCTGTAAATAATGAGTATAGAAAGGAAATGGGGCTTTCGTTTTCTCTGATCCGCGAATTCTTGGGCAACCTCTACCAGTGAAGAAACATTATTGAAGTCAAAAGCTGAATATATTGAAATTGACGGTATTGGACAGATTTTGTTTGAACGCAGTAAGCGGGCAAAGAATATCAATATTTCGTTAAAACCGTTCAAAGGGGTTCGAGTTTCCGTTCCCTATGGCGTATCATTCGATAAAGCCAGGCAAATTGCTCAATCCAAAAGAAGCTGGATACGAAAACACCTGGACAAAATGAAACAAATAGAACATGAGCATGACGCCTTTACAAAGAATTCTATTGAAATCAACAGGGCGGAAGCCAAAAAGAAGCTTGTTAACCGATTAAATGAATTGTCCGAGAAACACGATTTTAGTTATAACAAGGTTTTCATAAGAAACCAAAAGACCAGATGGGGGAGCTGTTCAGCCAAAAATAATATAAGCCTCAACATGAAACTGGTGAGATTGCCGGACGAAATGATTGATTATGTCCTCTTGCATGAGCTTGTTCATACCCGCATAAAAAATCACGCTAATGAATTTTGGGCGGAGTTGAACAGGCTTGATGGGGATGCCAAAGGGATGAGCAAAAGGTTAAATAAATATAAAGTGTTTTTACTTTGAGATGCGCATGGAATAGGGGATGTCTATTGTAATAACAGTACTTGAAAAAATTGAATCTGCTTTTTAATTAACCTTTTTTTCTGCCCACAGTTTCAGCTTTTCCCTAAAGATTTTTGAATTGTGTCTTATATCAACAGGAAATGCTTTTTTAAATAAAATCGTGTCAATATCCTTTGTTAAAGGGCTGTTTTGAGCTATTTCAAAAAGTTCTGCTCTCAGCTTTTTTTTGTTGCAGCTTTTACTTCCGGGTTCCAGTTCTATGCATATAACCGGTTTTTGTTCTGGCGGATTTCCTGCTCCTACAAGAGCGCTTCGAAACACCTTTGGATGATTATTATAAATGGCTTCGCATGGAATACTAAAAAGTGTACCGGTCTCGGTAACCACCCTGTGATTCTTGCGGCCGCAGAACCAGATTCTTCCCTTTTGATCCATCCAGCCAAGGTCTCCCATCCTGTGCCATATTCTGTCATCGCCTTTGATCTTTGAAAGCGCGTCTGCACGAGGGTTGTTAAAATATTGTCTTGTAACAAGATCTCCGCTGACTGTAATCTCACCGATTTCATTGCTGGAAACTACAAGGCTGTCCGACCATTTTTCAATTGGTTCGTCGCTTATCTTAATAATACGAACATCTATTCCATCAAGCACACGACCAACGCACATTCCAAAACCCTGCTCACTCAGCCTGCTGGTTTGAGAAAGAATTTCATTACTGCTTATTGATATTATGGGGACTGCCTCGGTTGCTCCGTAAGGGGTGTGAATCTCTGCATCCTTGCTTAACATGGAAACAAACTGCTCAATGTTAGATGGAGATACCGGCGCGCCGGCAGAAACAACCCTTTTCAAAGAAGGAAGTTTTATTCCTTTATCTTTACCATAACGGCCAACGCGGTTAAGCAGGGCGGGCGAAGCAAACATGTTTGTTACGCCCTGGTTTGTTATTGCCTCAATAATCTTCTCAGGATTTACAAAAGCGGGTTTTGTAGGATCCATATCAGGTATTACCGCAGTCATCCCCAACGCGGGATCAAACAGAGCAAACAGCGGAAATGTGGGAAGATCGATTTCATCTTCTGCTATATTAAAATGGGATTTTATATGGCGTATCTGAGCATCAAATATGCCATGAGTATATACTGCTCCTTTTGCAGGCCCTGTGCTTCCTGTAGTAAACAGTATGGCCGCTGTTTCATCACGGCCGGTCTTAACTGCATCATACTTTTGTTCTGAAACACTGCGTATCTGCCGCAGAGTAAGCCCTCCCCAGAACCAGCGTCTGCCTGCTGTAATATTTATTTTTACTGTTCTAAAATATTTTGGAAAGACGGTTCTAAGTACATGGGCAACAGGAATGCCGATAAAAGCAACCGGCCTGCTTTCTTTAAGACACATAAGCATGCGTCCTATTCCCATTCCAGGATCAACAACAACAGGCACTGCTCCTGTCTTGAACATGGCGAATATTAAGGCAAAAAATTCCGGACCCGGTTTTACCATTAAAACTGTTCTTGTCCCGCGCTTAATACCGGCCTTTTCAAGCCCGTGAGCATAACGATCCGATTCATGGTCAAGCTGAAGAAAGGTGAGGTGAGAGTATGCAATCCTTCCATATTTATCCGTTCCCACAGGATATACAACAGCTCTCTTATATGGCTGCAAAACAGCCATTTTTTTTAAATGTGACGCAATATTTATAATATTATTATTCATTTATAATCAAAGAAACCTGCCATAGAATAAATTAATCACGAAATCAGGTTGCTAACATTTCCGTGTTTTCGTAATAATTTTTTTTGTCTATCTCTTTATGTGCTGCATGGTAAAATTTAAAAATATCATATAGAATGCCTGATTAAAAAATCTTTAACAAGCATACAGACCTTTTCAGGTTCATCTTCCATAACATAATGGCCTGCATCTGAAAGCAAATTAACCTCTGCATCAGGAAAACGGCGCTGCCACTCGGCAAAATATGATTCATCAAAAACAAAGTCGTGTTTTCCCCAGCATATAAGCATTGGAATGCCGGCCAGTTTATGCAGATTTTCATCCGCATGCTTTACAATACTGTAGCTTGGATCATTTTCGCCAACAGGGATATCCTGAACAAAATAAAGAGTTGCCCTCCTGTTTTTCCAGCAGTTGTACGGGGCTGTGAGACCTGATTTAACGTCTTTTGAAAGCCCTTTGTGTGATGCCATAAACAAAGCGCTGCATGCAAAAAGATTAAATCCAAGAACAGCAGGAGTCGCAAACAGCCTTATGTCACGAATAAGCCGCAGTCTTAAAGGAAACTTTTTCCCATCCGGAGGTAAAAAAGCAGCAGTATTCATTATCACTATTCGGCCTATTCTTTCCGGATGTCTCAACGCAAAGGCCATGCCGATCATTCCGCCCCAGTCATGTAGGACAAGTGTAATTTTTTCTGACAGTTCAAGGCTGTCAATCAGAGCTTCAATATCATCTACACGGCTTTTGAGCCTGTAATCGTATTGATTTTTATCCGGCTTGTCAGAAAGACCGCAGCCCATATGGTCGACTGCAATTGTCCGATAATTGCCTGAAAGCGCTTTAATGAGTTCACGGTAGTAAAAAGACCATGTTGGGTTTCCGTGTATCATTACAACAGGATTGCCTGTTCCCTCATCAACAAAATGATACTTCAATCCCTTAAGGTTTATGTAATGGGATTCAAAAGGATATAGATGACGAAAAGCAGAAATGTTAATTTTTTTTGACACAAAAACAATCCTTTTTTAAACCACTCTACCAGTCAATGCCCAGCATAATGCAGTTAAGGCCGCTGCCGATTCCAAAAAATCCAACCACATCACCCTGTATGAGAAACCCGCGTTCTGATGCTATTGCAGCAGTAATTGGGAGTGAAACTGTGCCGATATTGCCTAAAAATCTGAAGGTAGTAAAATCTTTTTCTTTTGGCATGCCTATGGATTCAAGAATATTTCTCTGATGAGTGGCTCCAACCTGATGGCAAATAATCTTATCCGGCTTATCTTCCGGCAGTGACAATTCTTTTTTAAAAGCATTGAATGTTTCTATGCCTAAGATCACTCCGTTTTGCAGTACAGCAACAGAATCTGTTTCCATAACATTAAGTCCGCTGGCAGGTATTCCGGTATCAGGTCCCCAGCGGCACAATTTATAATGTTGTGAAGCGCTCCTTGCGGCCCCCCCGAAAATCCGGTGGCTGTCATGTCCTGCAATCGACTCTTCTGTTAAAAGTACAGCCACAGCGCCTGAGCCGCCTGTAAGGGTAGCGACCTTTTTCTTAAAATTATCCATATCCATAGTTTTAAGAAGCCAGTCAATAGTGGTATCAATTATCTCCCGTGAAGACTCGCAGGCAGTTACAATTCCTGCCTTTATCTGGCCCAGTTCAATTGCATTTGCAACCTGCAATATTCCATTTAAAACCCCCAGACAGGCATTCGACACATCATAAACCAGGGTTTCAGAGCCTAAACCAAGGTGATGTGACACAGCACATGCAGTTGCCGGTTCCAGACCATCTCTGCATACTCCGCTATAAATGAGCATGCCAATATCCTCAGGGGAAATTCCAGAGGCTTCTATAGCTTTTTGTGACGCCTTTATAGCGCCATCAGACATCTTATATCCAGGCTCCCAGAATCTGCGCTCAGATATCCCTGTTATGGCCTCTAATTGCCCTTTTTGAAAATGAAGAGCTTTATAAAACGGCTCCAGACGATTTTCAAGATCATCCGATGTTACTATATTCGGAGCAAGTTCGTAACCAAAAGACTCTATGTAAACTTTAGAATATTTCATTTGTATTATATTCGACTGGTTATATGAGTGGATATATCTTCGCTCATTTTTTTAATAAAATCCAAACGCCGAAGGCGTACCATAATTCGACGTTGGAAGTTCGATGTTCGATGTTCGACGTTCCTTTTTGAAACACAAAAATCCAAAACAGAACCATCTGTCTCTGACCTGGCACAAAGGACCAGGTTTTTCAGGACCAAGTAAATTTTATGCAAACAGGTTCCTGCCATAACAAAACTTATGTAAAAGGCAAGAATTATTTGATTTGATTATTATGAATACCAGCTTATAATATGTTGAAATAAAAGCAATGATATTAAATAAGATGGCTTCGTAAAAAACTCCACTATGCCGCTCTGCGGCACTTGAAACCAGAATAACTTTAAACAATCAGTCTTCAGTTATGATTAAATTAAAATTAGAAAACTGTTTGAATGTATTAAAAATCGTTAGCAAAGAACCTGTTGATATATTGTTATTAATAAAAGATTAAACCATTAGCACAATTACTGTTTTTATTATGGCCGGTTCTTTGTTTACGATTTGTTATACATGAGTTTTTTCTGGTTTTAATTTAATTATAACTGTTGCGATAACTGGCAAAAACTATAGTTGTGTTATTTGAAAGTCATTTGTAAGCGACTTTGAGCAGTTTTGGAAAAAGAGCGAACAAATTTTACTTTTTACGATTTCATCAAATAAAACCTGTGGCTGTTTAAATATGTCACTAAAAGGAGCCTGAATATTTTATGCATTATGAAGGCAACATAATTCGTCCTCCAAGCGAGGCTAACAGTATTCTGCTTCAGGTTACTGTTGGATGTTCACGCAACAAGTGCACATTCTGCGGCACATATAGAGGCGAACGCTTTAAAATAAAGCCGGATTCTATTATTATGGAGGATATCGCATTTGCCGCACAGTATTGCAAGCACCAGCGCCGCGTGTTTATATGCGATGGCGATGCTTTGATCGTTACCCAAAAAAGACTCCTGAATATTTTAATGGAAATTGAAAACCAGCTTCCATGGGTAACCAGGGTTGGGATATACGCCAATGCCAAGAGTCTGAAAACAAAAACCCTTGACGAACTCAAGACGCTGAAAAACCACGGATTAGGTATAGTTTACATGGGCCTTGAAACCGGCGATGACGTTACCTTGAAAAAAATCAACAAGGGCGCAACAGCCGACGATATGATTCAGATGGGCAGAAAAGCCAGGGAAGCTGGATTCAAACTTTCTATTACGGTTTTGTTAGGGATTGCCGGCAAAACACGTTCCAAAATACATGCCATGGAAACCGGACGTGTGCTTTCAGCCATAGACCCTGAATATATCGGGGCTCTCAGCCTTATGCTTATCCCCGGCACACCGCTATATCAGGACTATGCTTCCGGCGATTTTACGTTGCTTGAATCTGCTGAAATGCTGGAAGAACTTAAAAACATGATTGCCGCCACGAACCTTTCCAGAGGCCTTTTCTATGCAAATCACGCTTCCAACTATCTGCCTATAAAGGCGAGACTGCCAAAAGATAAGGCAGCAGCAATTAAATTAATCGATAGTGCGCTGGAAGGCAATATAGCTTTGAAACCCGAGTATATGCGCGGCCTTTAAGCTTGATGGCGTCGTAAAAAGTCCCATCTACTGCGTTGCAGCGATTTTTCAGACTCTCAACATACTATATGTATGCCTTCGATCCTGAAAAATAACTACGCCTTGTATATGAAACTTTTTACTTAGCCATCTATAGTTAGATTTTGACTTTTCACGAGCTTATCAAGCTTGATGAACTCGTAAAAAGTCTAAAAATACCGTTTTCCGTCATTCCGGCGAAAGCCGGAATCCAGTAAATTCAATACGTTCTGGATGCCCCCGTATCAAGTACGGGGCAGGCTTATCAAGTCCGGCATGACGATTTCGAGACTTTTTACGATTTCATCAAACCTGATTCATTCGAAAAATTTAAACACCTGCAGCCAAACCGCTCTGAAAAAAAACATTAAACCACACCGCTGATAATTCCGGAATCATTCGGCCCCTTGAATGAAAGACGCTTAATTTGCTTTACACCTGCTTTGGCAAGCATGTCGGTTATCTGTTTTTCCACACTTATTCTCTATGTTTTTTTACGGTTACATATCTTCAGAAGAGTTGCCTGATCAATAATTTCAACGCCGAGATCCTTTGCAATCCTTAACTTGGAACCCGGAGAACTTCCTGCCACAAGGTAATCCGTGTTTCTGCTTACAGAACCGCTTACTTTTCCACCTGCGGCCTCGATCATTTCTTTTACCTGATTCCTTGTCAAATTTTCAAGAGTACCTGTCAAAACAAACACTTTTTTCTCAAGAGTTTTCTCTCTTTCGCCTGCCTGGAACAGTATCAATACATTGCTGTCAAGAATACGGCTTACTACTTCGCGATTTGTATCGTGGTTGAAAAAATTAACAACACTTTCAGCAATAACAGAGCCTACTCCTTCAACCGCCTCTATCTGCTCTTTTGTTGCATCTAAAAGATTATCCAGGCTTTTAAATTCTCTTGCAAGTATTTTAGCCACATGTTCGCCAACGTGCCGGATTCCAAGTGCATAAAGAAAACAATTGAATTTAATGTTTTTGCTTTTTTCAATTGCGCGAACAAGCTTTTCCGCAGATATGGCTCCCATGCGTTCCAGGCCTTCAATCCTGACTGCGTTTAGATTAAAGATATCGGCATACGAAGCAAGCAGCCCCTTGTCCACCAGTTGCTCAGCAAGTTTGTCTCCCAACCCGTCTATATCAAAAGCACCTTTTGACGAAAAATGCTTTATTCGCTCTTTAAGCTGCGCAGGGCATGTTGCGTTTATACACCTTGTAGCGGCTTCACCCTCGGCACGGATGACTGCTGAACCACAGACAGGACAGTTTGACGGCATATGAAAAATTTTCTCTAAGCCGGTGCGCTTTGATTCAATCACCTTGACAACTTCCGGAATCACATCCCCTGCCCGCTGGACAAGAACAGTATCTCCTATCCTTATATCCTTTCGTTCAATCTCATCCTCGTTATGAAGTGTCGCACGCCTGACAAGGGCTCCGCCGACATTAACCGGCTGTAGATGAGCAACCGGCGTCAACGCACCTGTCCTGCCTACCTGCACATCAATATCCAGCACCAGGGTGGTCTCCTGCATTGCCTTAAACTTATACGCTATCGCCCACCTGGGACTTCGCGATGTCTTCCCCATCTTTTCCTGTAAATAAAGGTCGTCAACCTTTATCACCATGCCGTCTATATCATAGGGTAAAAGATTTCTCTTTTCCTCAAGCACTCTGAAATAATCAACAGCCTCTTTTATTTTAACTTTCGGCCTGATAAGTGGATTAATCCTTAATCCGAGGGACTGTAATTCCTGAAGTGTTTCCCAGTGTGATTTTAACTCTAAGCCTGTAAACTCACCCGCGCCATAGAAGAAAATTTCCAGCGGACGCTTTGCGGTCATGCTTGAATCCAACTGTCTTAAAGATCCGGCAGCCGCATTTCTAGGATTCGCAAACGGAGATAATTTTTGGTTTAGCTGTTCTTCATTCAGACTTTTGAATTCTTCATGCCCGATAAACACCTCTCCTCTAACCTCAAGGCGCAGTGGGACATTCCGCTTTCCTGTATCCTGGAGTAAAAGAGGTACAGATCGTATGGTTCTGACATTTGCCGTTATCACTTCACCATTGATACCGTCGCCACGGGTAGATGCAACAATCAGCTTGCCCTTTTCATATACAAGTTCCACGGCAAGACCGTCCAGCTTTGGCTCTACAGTATAAAGTATTTCATCTTCGGTTTTTAGAATTTTTCTGACGCGACGATCAAAATCAATTATTTCTGAATCAGCAAATGCGTTTGCAAGACTTAACATGGGGATAGAATGCGCAATAGTTTCAAACCCGCTCAATGGCGGCGAGCCAACCCGAGAGGTAGGAGAATCCGGATCGTAAAGTTCCGGCCATGCTTCTTCAAGCACTGTCAACTCCCGCATCATCCTGTCATATTCTGCATCAGATGCTTCAGGGTCATCAAGAACATAATACAGGTAATTATGCCGGTGAAGCGCTTTTCTTAAAGCGTTAACCTTATTAAGTATGTCTGGTTCAATATTTTTCATTGTTTGTTTTACTGTGATTACTAATGTAATCAGGCTGAAGCTGTTTAGGCTGAAGGAGTCAGAAAAGCACGATTGCGGTACTTTGACGGAAACAGCTGATTCTTGCACCAAACATAGCTTCAATATGCACCATGTTTTTGCTTTTTCCTAACAGTCTTCAGCCTTCAGCCTATCTACCTGAATTGTATGCTGTTTAGAGACCTTTGAAAAATGCTCAATTTTGTTCAAGTTCAAGGAAGGCGAAAAATTTCAACCACAGGAATACATAAAAAATTATTAATTTTAAATTTTAAATTAATAATGGTTTTTTCTTCATTCAAAACTCAAAATTATTATTAAACCTGACGCTGAAGTCGGGCAAAAGGGGGCGTTTTGCAAAGGTCTCGCTTATTGCTTCGCATACATCCACGCGGCTTTTTTTAAAACATTTACTGCTGAAACC
>CAYYMU010000071.1:0-9358 GCA_964472445.1 uncultured Desulfobacteraceae bacterium | reverse complement strand
CTTCGCAAAAAATCGCTCAACTTAGGTATAAACAAAGAGAAAAAATCGTTACCAGGAGAATTTAAAATGCCGTGGATAGATAAAGATGAATGTACTGGATGTGGTATGTGTGTTGAAGAATGTCCTGTAGAGACAATCTATATGGAAAATGAAAAGGCGGAAATAAATATGACCAACTGTATCCGCTGCGGCAAATGTCACGATGTATGTCCAGTAGATGCAGTAAGACATGACAGCGAAAAAATACCCGATGAGGTATCGGCAAACACACTCTGGGCAAAAAACTGCATGAATGCCTGTGCTGAATATTCAGGTGATGATGAAGAAAAGCAACAATGCCTTAACAGAATTATAAAATATTTTAATAAAGAAAAAAAAGTGGTTGAAAAAACACTGGAAAAGCTGCAACTGCTTAAGAACAAACAGGATACCTGAACATGAACAGTATTAAAAAAAAAGGACCGAAGCTGCCTGAAAAAACCCCTGAAACCGAAGCATGGGCTACAGCCTTTTTTATAGAAAACCACCTTGACTTTTATACCCATCCCGATCATGTTTCTACACCTGAACAAATCAGATTTATTGTTTATACTGAAAAAAACGAGAGGTATTACCCCTGTTCAGACCGAATGTTTGAAGCAATCATGAATAAAAACAAGTCGGAATTTATTCAGGAAAAATATCATGAAATCTTAGATAAAATACTCTCTCTTATTGATGATCAAATCGAAGACGAGAAAGAAAAAGCCTATCTTAAATCGCTTATCAAAATAAAGTTCAACCACGAAACAAGGGATGAAATGATGATCCCGTCACGCCTTGAAAAGCGCCTGCTGGGAATCTTTTTAAACCGCACTCAGATTGAAGACCCCTTCATATGCACAAAAGCCAGACGTAATAGTCGTGCAAACAGGGCATTGAAATCAAAAGCCTTAATTAATGCAATGAATCATGGAAATATCTCTGAGCAGGAAAATCCTCCTTCGACTCTTTCCGGCATGAGAGAAACCCTGAATTATCTGGAAATAAAAAGACTTATTTCTCTGTCAGTAGAAAATTCTCTATGGGAATCTGATAAAGCTGTTAATTATACAAAAAAGGACTATCTTGATTTTTTTAACCGCTGCCTTACTGGTAACGGCGTAGAACCTATATTTGACTTTCTGCGCACTAATAACAACGAAGATACGTTTCAGCCAAAGAAAATACTATGGCTGGCTGACGAAGCAGGTGAGGTTATGATAGACCTTGCCTTAATCAATTATCTCGCAAACCTTGGGCATAAAATTATTGTTTCTTTTAAAGAAGGACCGACTTTTACTAAAATTGATTATTGTGATGCTGTTGAAGACGAAATGATCAGTAATAAGCTTCGAGGCGCATTATTTGTTCCTGGGAAAAAATTAGGCAAAAACAAACTCGCCGATATACTGAAAAGCGATAAAAACATTATTGTTATATCTGATGGAACACGTGAAAACCTCAACTTCCTTCTTGCATCTACTGCATTTGCAAGAATTTTCAAGGAGGTTGATGGTGTAATATCAAGGGGAAAGGATCAAAGACGGCGTTTCTTTGACTCTCATTTTCAATTCACGCAAAATATATATAGCATCTCAGCCGGAGATAAGGATTCAGTCCTGATAAGTTTTAAACCCAAACATCCGGCAGTAATAAAATTTTCTCACGCAGGACTTGAAAAAAAGGCTAAAACAATTATTGATAAAATGAAAGATTCCAGAGAAAAAGGGATGAAAGTAATATTTTACAGTGGTATTATCGGTTCCATACCGGGAAAAATAGAACTTGCAAAAAAAATAATGTCTGTTTCCATCGGTCTCCTCAAAGAACAGTTTGCAATGACCTTTATAATAAATCCAGCGGAATATTATGAAAAGGGAATGGATGCGGATGACCTTATGTATATGTGGGAAATAGTTCAGAGAAGCGGTTTTATAGATATATGGCGATTTCAAACTTACGAAGATATTATTCAGGCATTTCAGATTATGAATAAAAAAGTCCAGCCTGAATGGATTGGAAAAGATGCTACATTCAGCACAGGATGCACTAAAGAGATGAAGATAGCTCTTGAAGTACAGGAAAAATATCCGGAAATGCAAATTACCGGCCCACCAAGAGAAAGATTCATGCGGCGCAAAGAATATGGCATAGGCAAAATGTACGATAAACGGCTAAGTGAAATATGCCGACAACAATAAGTCTTTATTGCAGGATTACAAATTGGAATCTCCGATAATCATTAAAATCAGCATAATATTTTTCCTGCTGATTATTTCCGGTTTTTTTTCAGGATCTGAGACAGCTCTGTTTTCTCTTTCCGTGGTACAGCGCGAACGTATAAAAAAAAAGAAGGGCAAAGGCGCGCGTCTTGTAGAAAAACTTTTAATAAGACCGAAAAGACTTATCATTACCATACTCATGGGTAATGATTTTGTAAATATCGCTGCATCTGTTGTGGCTACATATCTTTTTATATCTATATTAGGTCAACATGGCAAATGGGTTGCGATTATCGTAATGACTCCTTTGACTCTGATATTTGCCGAAGTTATACCAAAAACATTATCAGTGGCCCACAATGAAAGTATCGCCCCTTTTATATCAACACCTCTTAACCTGTTTGGAAAAATAATTTTTCCTTTGCAATGGATCTTTAGTCGCGTTGCAAATTCAATAATAAGGCTTTCAGGAATAAAAAGACAAAAACCAATAGCACCCACCATTATGGAGGATGATTTTCGTGATATGGTAGATTTGAGCCACAAAGATGGTGAGCTGAAAAACATAGAAAAAGAATTTATTCATAATGTTTTTGAGCTGAGCGATACCCCTGTCTTTGATGTCATGATCCCTCTTAAAGAAATGTTCTTCCTGACCGAAGACATGGATTTAGAAACAATCCTGACAAATATTAAGGGCATACGTTTTTCAAGGATTCCGGTATGCAAAGAAAGCCCTGATAAAATTACCGGAATTCTTTATGTAAAAGATTTGTTAAAGATTAAAAATAAGAAAATCAGCGGCAAAACAAAACTTCTGCCAAAAATATGCAGAAAACCGTATTTTGTCTCTGAAACAAAAAAAGTTGACTATCTGTTTTATACACTGAAACAGAAACATGCGCATATAGCAATATGTATGGATGAAAACGAAAAAGTTTCAGGACTAATTACAATGGAAGACATCCTGGAAGAACTTTTCGGCGAAATATATGACGAATACGACATGGAAGAAATGTGATGATAAGTATAAATATTTTAATAATAAGCTTATGCATTCTTGTTCAGGCATTTTTTTCAGGTTCTGAGATGATGATAATATCTTCAAATAAACTAAGAATTAAGCAGAAAATTGCGAAAGGATCAAAAGGAGCAGTACTGGCGCTGGAGATAATCAACAATCAACCGTGGTTTCTTGCTACTACAAGCACGGGAACAAATATGTCGGTAATAATATCTTCGGCTATATCTGCCATGTGTTTTCATCATTTTTTTGGAATTTACGGCGAGCCTCTGACAATTTTCATAATGGCTCCTGTGATTCTGATGTTTGGAGAAATAATTCCAAGGACAATTTTTCGGAGAAATGCAACGGAAATAGCTCCTAAAATTGCCGGTATGCTGTTGATAGCCTCACGCATCATATCACCTGTTACATATCTGGTTTTTTTTATAAGCAAACTGTTTTACGGTCGTTCAGGACAAGAAGCTTTTAAGAAAAAGCATCTTATAACCAGAGAAGATCTATCTATGGTGTTAATGGTATCAGGCACGGAAAGTGATGTGCAAAAAAAAGAAAAGAAACTCATACGCAAAGTTTTTCATCTGGGAAAAGCAGATATCGCTGATATTATGGTCCCTCTTGTTAATGTTACTTCCATACCAGATACTGCCACTGTAAGAGATGCCATAAAAATAATCAGCCAGACAGGATACTCCAGACTTCCTGTGTTTAAAAACAGAATAGATGATTTTACAGGTATTATATTTGCCCGTGACCTGCTTGATGCTCAGGATATCAGCGCAAAAATCAATGGATTTATGCGCGATGTAATTTTTGTGCCGGAGCTTAAAAAGGCTGATGAACTTCTAATCTTTTTTCAGAAAACCCATAACTCCATTGCAATTGCTGTTGATGAATATGGAGGATCTGTTGGTATTATTACTCTTGAAGACATACTTGAAGAGGTGGTCGGAGAAATTCGCGATGAACACGACAGCGAGCCCGGCCAGTTTGTCAGGCTCGATAAAAATCGTTTTCTGGTAAATGCAAGAATGGAAATAAGAAATGTTAACGAAATAATGAATCTTAATCTGCCCAAAAATAATTATGAGACCATTGGAGGCTTTTTGCTGAAAAAAATGGGAAAGATCCCTAAGAACAAAGAGACGATACTATACAAAAATGTAAAATATACTGTAGTACAGTCAAGCAAAAAGGCAATTAACAAAATTCTTGTGGAAAAGGTTGTTTAGACTATTCTTTAACCCTCTCAACATATTGACCGGTTCTGGTATCTATTTTAACAAGCTGTTCCCCGTTAATAAATGGGGGTACCTGTACAACATAATCTGTTTCAAGTGTTGCAGGTTTTGTGCTTCCTGCTGCGGTATCACCTTTTACCCATGGATCAGTTTTAACAACTCTCAGGTTTACAAAATTGGGCAATGATAAATCAATTGGCGTCTCATTAAAAAAAAGTACATTGCAGACAGTATTCTCTTTTAAAAATTTCATTAACTCATCAACATGATCTTTTGAAAGAAATTCCTGCTCATATGTAGATGTATTCATGAAACAGTAACCATTATTATCTGAATAAAGATATTCCATTTCCTGCTCTTCAAGATTTGCCTCCTTAAACTTATCGCCTGATCTGAATGTTCGGTCAAACTGAACTCCTGTGAGCATGTTTTTCAACTTGCACTTATATAGAGACTTTCCCTTTCCGGGCTTTACAAATGCAAATTGAATTATAATATATGGGTCACCATCCAATTCAATCTTAAGACCTTTTCTCAAGTCACCGCTTTCAAGCATTTAGTTTAATCTCCTCTCTGATGATTTTCAGCATTTTTTACTTTTTCAACAAATATACAATCCTGATAAACTGATTTACGAGTTTTATTTCAAATAACTAAATCATAACTCAACAAAATTAACTTGAAAATGTTACATGGAGCGTACTGCAATATTTTTACCACGAAGAACACGAAGTAATCGAAGATAAAGAAAAGAATCCTTCGTGCTCTTCGTGGTTATCAACAATAAAATTGCCTTAGTTAATGGCATTGAAACATAAGTGCCGCAGAGCTGCATAGTGGAGCTCTTTACTCAACCATCACTTAATATCCTGTTCAATAATAGTTCCTGGTTGTGGTTTTAGAGTTTCTTCTACAGGCTTTTTTTTGGGAAGCGGTTTTGAAACCTGGACAACCGGTGGAATGTTTTTTTCTATTTTATTTATCTTTTTTTGCAATAGTCCTATTTTTTCTTCCAAACCTGATGCCATTTGTTTCAGCTTTTTTTCATAAATCTCCTGTTTGTCATTTACTGTTTTATCAAGGGTTTTCCTATCTATTATCAAAGAAGAAAGTTTAGATATGCCGGCCTTTGTTTTATTTAAATCGTCTTTTATATTAACAAGCTCTTTCCCAGAATCCAAAAGGTTCTTGTCAATGGCCTTGATCCTGGATACTGCATTTTCCAGATCTTTACCTACAGGCTTCAAGGTGTTTTCTATGTCGGCCATGGCTTCTTTAAGAGATTTGTTGTCAGACTTTCTCGCAGATCTGATATATTTTATGGCAGTAGTGGCAGCTTTTATTTCTGTGTCTAAGGAAAGCATGGTTTTCTCCACAGACTCGATCTTCTTCACAAGCATGTCTTCAAATTTTGCCTGTTTCTCAGAAACTGAAGACAGCTTTGCTCCAAGATCATTGGAAACAGCTTTGCCGGCGGAATTGAGACTGCCGAATCTTTTATTGATATCAAAATAAACTGCAAAAATAAGTAAGGCTAAAAAGCAGAAAATTAAAATTGATATAACGGTAATTCTTTTATTTAACCTTTTAATACGAATATCCTCTGGTTCTTCTTCAAATATAACATCCTTATTTTCATCATCGAATTGTATTCTGAATTTTTCATGGTCTTTTTCAGTCATATGTATCTATTCCCATTCAATCGTACTTGGCGGCTTTGAGCTTATGTCGTAAACCACCCTGTTTACACCTTTTACCTCGTTTATTATCCTGTTCGAAATACTGCCTAAAAGTTTGTGAGGAAGCTTCGCCCAGTCTGCTGTCATGGCATCTTTACTCGTAACTGCCCTTATGGCAATAATATTTTCATAGGTTCGCATGTCTCCCATTACACCTACGCTTTTAAGAGGCAACAGAACCGCAAATGACTGCCATAATTTTCTATAATATCCGGCATTTCTTATTTCTTCAAGTAAAATGTGATCGGCATTTCTCAATATTAACAGTCGTTTTGGGGTTATCTCGCCAATTATCCTTACACCAAGGCCCGGCCCTGGGAACGGCTGGCGCCATATCAATTCTTCAGGAAGCCCTATTGACTTGCCTAACAAACGCACCTCATCCTTAAACAAAAATTTTAACGGCTCCACAAGTTTAAGTTTCATTTTTTTAGGAAGAGCACCAACATTGTGATGAGATTTAATAACCGCTGTAGGACCTCCAAATGCTGATATTGACTCAATAACATCTGGATACAATGTGCCCTGGGCCAAATAAGCAACCCCTTTTATTTTTTTTGCTTCAGATTCAAAAACCTCTATAAAAACCCTTCCAATAATTTTTCTCTTTTTTTCAGGATCAATAACGCCTGCCAGTTTTTTTAAAAACTTGTCTCCAGCGTTTACAAAACGCATATTAAACCCTAAATGCTGTTTTAAGGTCTTTTTAAGTTTCCTGGCTTCATCCTTTCTAAGAAGACCATTATCGACGAATATACATGTGAGGTTATTCCCCACTGCCTTGTGTATAAGCATAGCCGTAACAGAAGAATCAACGCCACCGCTTAAACCAAGAATAACTTTTTTGTCTTTTAGAGTTTCTTTAATTTGAGCAACAGAATCTTTTGCAAACGACCTCATGTTCCAGTTGCGTTTGCATCCGCATATATCAAAAACAAAGTTTTCAAGCATTTTCAGGCCCTTAAGAGTATGGTTAACCTCTGGATGAAACTGCAAACCATAAAACTTTTTTTTGCTGCAGGCAAATGCGGCTATTTTTGTATTTTTAGTTGAACCCGTTATTGTAAAGCCTTTTGGCAAATCTTCAATAGAATCACCATGACTCATCCAGCATTGCGTTTTTTTATCTACATTTCTAAAAAGATATGACTGATTCTTAATTATAAGTTCCGCAAGGCCGTATTCACGTTTATCAGCTTTTTTTACGTTTCCCCCAAGCGCATTAACCATAAACTGCATGCCGTAACATATTCCAAGCACAGGAATATCAAGATCAAAAATTGCCTTATCAATCCCGGGACTGTTTTTCTCGTATATACTTGAAGGCCCGCCTGATAATATTATTCCTTCAGGATTAATAGACTTTATATAATCGATATCTATACCTGGAGATTCTATCTTGCAAAAAACATGTAATTCCCTTACCCTGCGGGCTATCAACTGGTTATACTGCGATCCAAAATCAATAATTAATATCATTTGATTTTCCTGTAAAAAAAACGTGTTAAGCGTTAGATGTTAGGAGAGCATTGCTTTCTCCACCCTTGCAATATCCTCCGGCAAATCAACCTCCGGCGAATCGTAATCAGTTACAATCACCTTGATTTTATGCCCGTATTCAAGCGCCCTGAGCTGTTCAAGTTTTTCTATAACCTCCAGCCTTCCCCGTGGCAGATTTCTGTATATTTCCAGAAAATTTCTTGTATATGCATAAAAACCAAGATGCTTGTAAACATCAAAACTGTCAGATGAATCACGGCCAAAAGGTATGGGCGATCTGGAAAAATAAAGAGCAAAGCCGGCGCTGTCAAATGTTACTTTAACATCCTTTGGATCCGTTATTTCCCTTTTATTAATGATTTTAAAGGCAAGAGTGCTGATGCCAAGATCAGGATCAGCAAAAAACGGTTCTACAAGATCATTAATACATGCCTGATAAAAAAAAGGCTGATCTCCCTGCACATTTACAACAATATCATCCATAGCAAGACCGATTTTTTCCGCTGCTTCAGCTACTCTGTCTGTGCCGGATCTACTCTCAGCAGAAGTCATTACAGCCTTGCCGCCAAAGCCCAAAACAGCATCATAAATCCTGGAATCATCTGTTGCCACAAAAACATCCGATATTTTTTCTGCCTTAATCGCTCTTTCATAAACCAGCCTTATCATAGGCTTTCCTGCAATAACTGCAAGCGGCTTTCCATCAAATCGTGTAGAGCCGTATCTTGAAGGAATAATTGCCACTATTTTCATATTATTTTCTCCATAAAAAAGCATGTTGTTTCTTGCAATATATACTAAATATCATGTATGACAAAATTAAATGGATATTAATTCACTAAATCATCTGCTTAAATCTGTTGCCGCAGGCAAAATGCCTGTTGAAGATGCAGCAAAAAAACTCGTCCACATATCCTTTGAGGATATAGACTACGCACATATAGACCATAATAGATCACTTCGCAAGGGGTTTCCGGAGGTAATATTTGGTCAGGGCAAAACTGCCGAACAGATTATAGGAATTATGCAAAGAATGATAATACAGGAAAACATCATTCTTGTTACCCGTATTCACAGAGAAAATGCTGAAAAAGTGCTCTCGCGTTTCCCGGATGCAATATATCATGATGATGCAAAAATAATAATCTGGGGTGAAAACAAGCCTCAGAAAAACGGAAGAGGAACTATACTGGTAATCTCAGCCGGCACATCTGATATACCTGTAGCAAAAGAAGCACATCTTACGGCAAGGGCTATGGGAAATGATGTTAAGACTGTTTTTGACGTGGGTGTTGCAGGAATTCACAGGTTGTTCGATCATAAAAAACTGATTGAAGAAGCTTCAGTGATTATAGCAGTTGCAGGAATGGAGGGCGCACTTCCAAGCATAATTGCAGGAATGGTAATAAGCCCTGTAATAGCTGTTCCTACAAGCACAGGCTACGGAACAAGCTTCGGGGGCCTTACCGCTCTTTTTGCCATGCTGAACTCCTGCAGTTCAAATGTTTCAGTAGTGAACATAGACAATGGATTTGGAGCCGGATACATGGCCTCGGCAATAAACAGGGTATAGAAAATCAAGCTAAAAGGCTATGAACGTCCAACATCGAA
>CAYYMU010000070.1:4608-9373 GCA_964472445.1 uncultured Desulfobacteraceae bacterium | reverse complement strand
GGTTTTAATTTAATTATAACTGTTGCGATAACCGGCAAAAACTACAGTTGAGTTAGATGAACCCGTAAAAAATCACATTACGACGATTAACAGCACTTGAAACCAGAATAACTTTAAACAGTCGGTTTTCAGCATGTAACTGCTCGGGCTGTTATATGGGTTAAAACTGCCTGATAATATTCTCAAAAAGTCCCTGAGACTTTAGTATGGTTTCGCAGACCTCTCTTACAGCACCAAAGCCGCCTTTTGCCAAAGTAATCATATCTGCTTTTTCCAGTAATATTTCGTGAGCATCGGCCACAGCAATGGAAATACCGACCAGTCTCATTAAGGGTAAATCAGGCAAATCATCGCCAATAAATGCTATTTCTTCCGGCAGCACACCTGTCTGCGTAATTATAGAATCAAAAACAGCCGCCTTATCTCTGACCCCGTCAAATACACATGAAATACCAAGGTTTTTACACCTGTGCAAAAGAGCTTTTGAGGTTCTTCCTGTTACAATACATACGCTTATTCCTGCTGTGATGAGCAGTCTTATACCAAGGCCGTCTTTCACATTAAAAACCTTGGTTTCCTCACCATTGTCATTATAAATTATACAGCCGTTGGTAAGAACTCCGTCTACGTCAAGAAGCAAAAGTTTTATTTTTTTTAATTTATTAATGAGTATCATTTTGGTTTTAAGTCTGAAAAAAATCAGGCCAGCACACTTCGAATTGCAACAAGCTGGGAAATAATATCATAAAGATCATCAAGTTTTAGTGAATTGGGCCCGTCACAAAGCGCCTTGTCTGGATCCTTATGAACCTCCATGAATATTCCATCTGCACCCGCAGCAACCGCTGCCTTTGCAAGAACTGGCGCAAACTCACGCTGCCCTCCGGAACTCGTGCCGGCTCCTCCCGGCAACTGAATGCTGTGAGTAGCATCGAAAATTACCGGCCAGCCTGTATCTTTCATTATTTTTATGCCCCTGAAATCTACAACTAAATTATTATATCCAAACATTGTTCCACGTTCTGTTATCAATATCTGCTTATTACCGGTAGATTCAATTTTTTTAACAATATTTATAACATCCCACGGGGCAAGAAATTGTCCTTTCTTAATATTTACCAGCTTTCCTGTTCCCGCGACCTTTAGAATAAAATCGGTCTGCCTGCATAAAAAAGCAGGAATTTGTATTATATCCAATACATCAGCGGCTTTTTCCACCTCGCTTATTCTGTGAACATCTGAAAGTATTTTTATGCCCAGATCTGCCTTGATCTGCCTGAGGATTCCAAGTCCATCAACCATCCCGGGACCCCTGAATGAAGTTATTGATGTCCGGTTGGCCTTGTCATATGATGCCTTGAATATTAATGGAATGCCTATTTCTTCTGTAAGGTTTTTTAGAAATGACGCTATTTCAAAAGTTATCTCATAATCCTCTATAACACACGGCCCTGCAATAAGCACAAGTGGAGCTCCCTGACCTATTGATAAATTACCTGTTTTTACTGTATTATTCATCATATCCCCTCAATTGAGCAAGACACTAAGCCATTCGTTAAGTTAAGACATCGGGCGGATTGCCTGCTTTTCGATCATCATTATTTTAAAAATTTATCTTACACATGGTTAAAAGTCAAGAAACGAAAACTTTGCCTTGATTACAGTAATTTTAGCTGTTATATTTTGGCGGTTTCGTAAAAAGTCGAATTTGTTCGCTCTGTGAGCATTTTTGGGATTAATCTTTTTCCAAAACTGCTCAATGTCGCTTACAAATGACTTTCAAATAACTCAACTGTAGTTTTTACCAGTTATCGCATCAGTTATAATTAAAGACTGATTGCTCAAAAGTTATTTTAATTCCCTTTGCCGTAAAGCGGCATAATGCAGCTTTTTACGAGTGCATCATGTTTTGGCAATTTCTTAAAATTTTAAAACAGGATACAACCAATTGAAAAGTAAGGTAAAATATAAAAAATATCAAATTATTACTATTATTTGTCTTGTATTTGCTGCCCCATTATTATGGCTTTTATTAACCCGATTTGAGGGTGAAAAACCATCTGTTGTGATTACACTCCCCTGTTCTTCAATAAATGCATCTCAAGAGCTTTCTGTTTCAGTATCTGACGACAAAAGCGGTATCCAGAAGATATGGCTAAGTCTCTATAAGGACGGAAAAGATTTCGTGCTTCTTGACAGGGAATTTAAGACATCAGAAGATATTGAAGGCAAAAAAAACTATAAAAAGACTTTCAGTGTCAAGATAACGCCACGGGAATCAGGGATCAGCGACGGCAAGGCGATTTTGCGTATTGTTGTAAGAGATTTTTCCTGGCGTGGATGGGGACACGGAAATAAAACATATATTGAAAAAAATGTAAATGTTGACACTGTTCTGCCTGATATAGATGTTTTAAGCCGTACTCATAATATAAGCCCGGGAGGGTCAGCCCTTGCCATATACAGACTGTCTGAACCATGTGCGAAAAGCGGAGTATATGTTGGAGAAAATTTTTTCCCGGGTCATTCAGGACATTTTAAAAATCCTGATATATTTATGGCCTTTTTTGCGCTCAGACATGATCAGGGGCCAAAAACCGAGATTTTTGTTAAAGCAACTGACAAGGCAGGCAACAATACAATAGCAGGAATACCTTATTATATAAAAAAGAAAGTTTTTAAAGCGGATGTTCTTAAAATTTCAGACAAATTCCTTAAATATAAAATGCAGGAATTCAATGTTGATGTTCCAGGTGATTCTAAAACTCCCCTGTTGGATAAGTTTTTGATAATAAATAATAAACTTCGTAAAATTAACTACGAAACGATAATCCAGGCATGCAGGGACACAGATAATGTCTTATACTGGAATGGCAGGTTTAAAAGGCTGCCAAGATCGGCGAACAGGGCTGGATTTGCTGATCGCAGAACTTACAAATATAATGGAAAAACAATAGATCATCAGACACATCTTGGCGTAGATCTGGCCTCTGTTGCTCATTCACCAGTGCCTGCATCTAACAGGGGAAAGGTTGTTTTCATGGACTATCTTGGTATTTATGGAAAAACCATTATACTTGACCATGGATTCGGACTTTTCAGCATGTATTCTCATTTAAGCAGCTACAATCTTAACGTTAAAAAGGATAAGGTTGTATCAGTGGGTGAAATTATAGGTAATACAGGCGTTACAGGTCTTGCCGGGGGCGACCATCTTCATTTTGGGATGCTTGTCCATCAAACTTTTGTAAATCCTGTTGAATGGTGGGATGCCAGCTGGATAGATAATAATATAATGAGCAAAATCAGAATGGTTCAAGAAGATTAAACAACTGACTTGGCGTGGAGTATTTTAAAATGAAAAAATATAAGGTCAACAAAACCTATAAGGAAATAAACGAAAAGATCAGATCAGGCAAAGTAGTTGTAGCTACGGCAGAAGAAATGATAGATATTGTAAAAAATGAAGGCCCTGTTGAAGCTGCAAAACATGTTGACGTGGTAACTACAGGAACTTTTTCTCCAATGTGTTCTTCCGGAGCCTTTATTAACTTCGGGCATTCTGTTCCAGGAATCAGAGCTTCCAAAGTCTGGATGAACAAGGTGCCGGCATATGGCGGGCTTGCTGCCGTAGACTGCTATATAGGCGCTACAGAACTGTGTGATGATGATCCTTTAAACAAGGTATATCCTGGTGAATTCAAATATGGCGGAGCACATGTAATCCACGATCTGGTCGCAAAAAAAAAGGTTTACTTGAAAGCAACATCCTATGGAACCGCATGTTATCCAAATAGAATGATAGAAAAGGAAATAACTCTGCGCACCATTCCAGGGGCCACACTCTGCAATCCAAGAAACTGTTATCAGAATTATAATTGTGCCGTAAATTTAACTAACAAAACGGTTTACACTTATTTGGGTGTTCTTAAACCAAAAGCGTGTAATATGAATTATTGTTCAGCAGGACAATTAAGCCCGCTTTTGAATGATCCTTATTATAAAACCATTGGTCTTGGTACCAGAATTTTTTTAGGCGGCGGCACAGGCTATGTTACATGGTCGGGAACTCAGCATAACCCTTCTGTAAAAAGAACAAAAAAGGGCGTTCCTGTCACAGCTGCAGGAACACTTTGGGTCATGGGAGATCTCAAAACAATGAGTCCTGACTGGCTGGTTGGAGTCAGTCTTCAGGGCTATGGCGCTTCACTGGCGGTAGGCATAGGAATTCCGATCCCAATATTAAATGAAGAAATGGCACAATATACTGCTGTGTCTGACAAAGAAATTTTTACCCAGATAGTAGATTATGGACATGATTATCCAAACGGTATTTCAAAAAGCTACGGCAAGGTTAGTTATGCTGAACTTAAAAGCGGATACATACAATTTCAGGGAGAGAAAGTTCCAACCGTGCCTATTTCAAGCATTGTAAAGGCCCGTGCTATTGCGGATACATTGAAAAACTGGATTTTAAAGGGAGAATTCACGCTTGGGGAACCACAGTTTACTCTTCCAAACTAAGTGTTTTGATTTGTCAATACGGTGAAGTAATTAATATATAGGTGTTTTACACTATATGGGTTGAAGACTTATAAGTGCCTAAAGTGAGCTAAAGTGCCTAAAATGCCTAAAGTTAAGGAATGCGCCTCCAGCGCTGCTAATTTTAATATTTACCAGACAAGTTAGCTCACTTGAAACCCTGGGAAAAACAATCTACGCTAATGATGTATGAAGCGACCAATCCGCCAAATGGCTCTGACGG
>CAYYMU010000070.1:0-4508 GCA_964472445.1 uncultured Desulfobacteraceae bacterium | reverse complement strand
AACAATCTACGCTAATGATGTATGAAGCGACCAATCCGCCAAATGGCTCTGACGGTAGGCACTTCAAACTTATCTTATGATACGTGCTTTTATAGCTTTTGAACTGCCGGAAAACATAAGATCTTTTATAGGCAGCATACAGAAAAACCTCAAGTATGATGGATTTGATGCAAGGTGGGTCAGGCCGGAAAATATTCATATTACCCTGAAGTTTTTGGGCAACATTAACGAGGCTGATACAGAAAAAATCAGCGCAGCAATATTAAAAACAGCATCGGGTTATACTCCAATATCTCTTACTGCAAAAACAATCGGTGTTTTTCCCGGCATTAAAAGGCCCCGTGTTTTATGGCTCGGGATTAAGGGGCAGATTGAAATTCTGGCCAGGCTGCAAAAAAATCTTGATGACAGATTAGAAAAAGCAGGTTTTTTAAATGAGAACAGACCATTTAAAAGCCATCTGACTATGGCACGCACAAAAGGCAAAATCAAAGAGTCAAAACTTGTTAACGCAATAAAAAAATATGGTGATCTGGAATCAAGCTCTTTTTATGCGGATAATATTATTCTGTTTAAAAACGATTTAAAGCCGGCCGGCGCTGTTTATACAAAGTTATTCAGTGTATCATTATAGTAACCGGTTCGGCATGGTAACATGTAAACTTTTGTTAGATAGTAAGTGATCTTTATAGCTTTGATATAGAAAAAAGACCTTATGATTAGAAATAGCGGTTTTTTAGGGGCACGATTAAGGCAAGACATCATGCACCACAGCTATCACTCAAATTAAATAGCCTGAGAGAGCATATCCTATGTTTAGAAAAGCCTGTCTTTTGTTACTTGTATTTATCCTGAGCCCCGGCATTTCCCATGCTGAAATAAAAACCTATATCCATACTGTTAAACAATCATTTGGAGGAAGCCAGTCACCAGATGACGCACGAATTGGGGCTATTGCCAAGGCCAAGCGTGAAGTCCTTGAAAAGGCCGGGACATATCTGGAAAGTTTGACCATCGTAAAGGAAAACGTAGTTGAAAAAGACGAAATCCTTGCTCTTGCCGCGGGTGTGCTTAAAACAGAGATTGTATCCCAAAAGAACTTTTCAACAGAAAATACTTTCGGAATTATTGTTAAGGCAAAAGTAGATGTCGATACAAGCATCCTTGAAGAGCGAATAAGAAAATTGCTTCAAGACCGCAGCCTTTTGGAAAAATACAAGGAGAACCAAAAGCATGAAAAAGAGCTTCTGGCAACGATCAAAGAGCTTGAAAGAGAAAATCAAAAACTAAAAACCCTGCCGATAAAAGAACAGAAACAGAAAAAAGAAATACTAAAAAACCGGTTCAGAGAAGCAACGCAAGGCTTGACCGCTTCTGAATTAATAGACAAAGCTTTAGCTCTTTTGGAAAACGGAAAATATACAGACCCAGACATGGCGTTAGAATATTTAAACAAGGCAATTAGTCTGGATTCAAATTACGCTGTTGCCTATAATAACCGAGGGAACACTTGGGCTGTCAAAGGCAATTATGACCGGGCTATATCGGATTACAACAAAGCAATTGAATTAAACCCAAGAGACGCTAAAGCTTATTACAACCGAGGGATCGCCTGGGATGATAAAGGCAATTATGACCGGGCTATATCGGATTACAATAAAGCAATTGAATTAAACCCAAGAGACGCTGAAGTTTATTACAATCAAGGGATCGCCTGGGGGAAAAAAGGCAATTACGATCAGGCTATATCGGATTACAACAAAGCAATTGAATTAAACCCAAGAGACGCTAAAGCTTATTACAACCGAGGGATCGCCTGGTATAAAAAAGGCAATTATGATCAGGCTATATCGGATTTTAATAAAGCAATTGAATTAAACCCAAGATACGCTGAAGTTTATAACAACCGAGGGAGCACCTGGTATGTCAAAGGCAATTATGACTGGGCTATATCGGATTACAATAAAGCAATTGAATTAAACCCGGGATACGCTGATGCCTATGGCAACCGAGGGAACGCCCGGGCGAAAAAAGGCAATTATGATCGTGCTATATCGGATTACAATAAAGCAATTGAATTAAACCCGGGATACGCTGCAGCCCATATCACCCGAGGGATCGCCTGGTATGTCAAAGGCAATTATGATCGTGCTGTATCGGATTTTAATAATTATCTACAAATAAATGGCAACAAAAATGGGGATGCCGACCAGATAAGACAAAAAATAAGAAATTTAGGATATATCCCAAAATATTGAAGTTCACATAACATCACATCCAAGATAACAGAAATCTTCAATTGTGACACGTAGCTGTTAACTGTGTAAATGATAAGATAAAAATGAATATACCTATTCCAAAATCTGGAGATTTATATCTGTTATTTCACCATTTACCTTACGATTTCGAAGAGGATTTTCCACTTTCCCTCGGACAAAGTATATGCCTCGATCGTACACCACAAACTTTGCTTGATTCGGCTGAAAAAGGGTTGGCCGATTACATTTTGCCAGGTTATAATCTAACGGGATCGGGTTTAAATAACTGTTGCATTAGATGTTTTTCCAGGCCCAGCATAGAGGAAAAAAATGGCGCTGAAAATTTGATTTTTCTTTCATTGCTTAGTCTACGCTTGCATCTTCCATTACCTATCAACATTGGAGGTCAGTTTCGCTTGGGTGATGATGGAGAACGCATTACAGAACCTGTATTGTATGAATTATCTTCACCTTGGAGCATAAACAGTTACATGCAATATACCCCTTCTGCGATTGCCGAATCAGCAGCAATTGCAGAAAGACTAATCAAGATTGAACAACTTGGTTGCAATAGACTCATAACTGGAGTTATTTATTTTAGTCAAGTCACCTTGGGGCAAACTAAGTCTTTTCAATTATCCCATTTAGGACTTTTTGCAGCATTAGAAGCCCTTTTTGTTCCCTCTGGAAATAAGGCTGCTTCCCTTTCAAAACGTATATCGCAATTTTTAACTAACTTTGGCTTTTCTGAATCGATTGATAAATGGATAAAAGACGAATATATCAATGGCAGGCATAAGCTTGCCCATGGCATTGATAATGCGACTTTCAGCACAAAACTTCGCGCTGAAAGATATCAGGCTTTTGGCCGGTTGCATGAAATTACACGATTGTCTTTATTGGGTTTTCTTTCTATGGATTCTGAAAAGCTAAAAGAATTGTCCAAGGATTCAGGTAATAGTTTTCAGAGAGTACTCGATAACCTAAACCCAGCATATGGAAAATTCCTTATGGGTCAGAAATACTGGGCAAGTTAACCTCGTTCCCAGAGAAAATAGGGGTCAAAGTAAAGTTAATTCACAATTCAAGCTTTGACCCCATAGTCATTTTAAACATCCGTTCGAAAAAATATGTTTGGTATTGGGGAACAAAGAAGTACATCAGCTTTGAGTAGGATGCTCATTTCGTTGCGCTTCATTCGCACCTCTCAAGCTGGGCGTTCGGCGGGAGGGCGTGACCCAAGCCCCTGCCGGTAACTCAAATGGGCGGAACTAGAGGGATGGCCATCGGCTATTTTGGATCTGGGACATTCAAATCATATTAGCACAACCAACATAGTAGATGTCAATGTGCATAACTTTTATAGGGGAGATCAATAATGAATAAAGAAGAAGCTGAACGGGAAAAGGAAATAAGTGAAAAGTATGATGGAATACCACATATTATTTTGAAGATTCATGAATTGGACTTCTATAAGGTTGTGCCGTTACGCGAATATGAAGTTCATCTTGAGGAATACAAGTCTAAAGGTTATATTCGTGCGTAATTTTTATTCTTAAGCGGGGGAGAAAATAAGATTATAGGATCTCCCCTATCTTTTCATAATCAAGTCGCAGAAACAAACGGTCAAAGAAGGGTTGGCAAATCCGCTACGTTCCTTTGCCAACCCCTCAACCGTAGCGTTATTTTCACAATTAATTGCAATGTGAATAGAGCAATCCTATGACAGCTAATACAACTCATCCTTCCTTCCCTCAACCGAAGGACCCCAATACGAAAATCTGGCGTTATATGGATTTCACTAAGCTTGCATCAATGTTTGAACAAAACGGAATATTCTTTTCCCGTTCAGATATTCTTGGTGATCCTTTTGAAGGTTCGTATTCAAAAGCGAATGCCGATGATCTAATAAGGTCTGAGGTCTATGCAGATGAATGTAGGAGACTTAATATACCAATCAAAAAAATGATTAAAGCAAATAAAATGTTTGGAAAAATTCGGAGGTGGCAAAGACAATGGATGATGATCAGCTGTTGGCACATGAGCGAATATGAATCAGCTGCTATGTGGAAACTATACACAAAGTCAGATGAGTCCATTTGTATTCAATCTACTTATGAAAAATTAGCAAATGTTCTTCCCGAAATAATTTACATCGGCCAAGTACAATACATTGACTATTCAAAAGAGTGGATAGGGGCATTCGGGACGTCCATTTGTAAAACAGTTGACAGCTTAGCATACTGATGA
>CAYYMU010000069.1:0-9470 GCA_964472445.1 uncultured Desulfobacteraceae bacterium | reverse complement strand
AGGCGGGATGTTTTTTGCTATGATCTGGTTGATCAAAGAGGTAAGAAGGGATAGATGATGGGGAAAAATGTTGTGAGTTAAAAAAAATCGTAGTATTGTATTTTTTTATATTATGTTGTTTTTCCACCACGAAGAGTATGAAAAAAAGTGTCAGGGAGCAAGTAGATGATTTATCTTGATTATAATGCCACAACTCCCATAGCTTCTGAAGTTGCTGAAGCTATGATGCCGTTTATCAGGGAGGAATTCGGGAATCCCAGCAGCTCATATCCTCTAGGGATAAGGTCAAAGCAGGCGGTGGAAAAGGCGCGCAGCCAGGTGGCAAGATTTTTCGGGTGTAAATCCCGAGAAATTGTTTTTACCAGCGGAGGCAGTGAATCAAACAACATGGTTTTAAAGGGTGTGGCTTTAAGCCTTCGCTCCAAAGGCCGTCACATTATTACCACTACGATTGAGCATCCTGCTATCTTTAATCCCGCCATCTTTTTAATGGAAAACGGCTGGGATGTTACTTTCCTTCCTGTGGACAGATACGGCTCTGTTGATCCTGACGATGTAAAAAATACTATCAGGAAAGATACTGTGCTGATTTCCGTTATGCATGCCAATAATGAAACAGGCACAATACAGCCTGTTAAGGAAATTGGCCGGATTTCCAGAGAACATGGAATACTTTTCCATACAGATGCAGCCCAGTCTGTCGGCAAGGTGAAAACCGATGTAAGCGATTTGTGCGTTGATTTTTTATCAGTGGCCGGTCATAAGTTATATGCGCCAAAGGGAGTGGGGGTGCTTTATGTTAGAGATGGCATAGAAATAGTTCCCCTGATTCATGGGGGTGGTCAGGAGTCGGGCCGCAGAGCCGGCACCGAAAATATAATTCTTAATGTAGCTCTGGGAGCTGCTTGTGAAATGGCGGGAAAGAATATGAAAGATGACGTACCGCGTATTGCAGTCCTCAGAGACAGGCTGCATGACAAGATATTATCAGCCATGCCTGAGGCAACATTAAACGGTCACCCGGACAATCGATTGCCCAATACATTAAATCTTTCTTTTCCAGGGCTGTCAGGTGAAAAAATTCTGAAAAGGATTCCAAATCTTTGTGCATCCACCGGCGCTGCCTGCGAGGACCGTTCAGAGACTATTTCTCATGTTCTGGCGGCAATGGGAGTCTCCCGTGAACTGGCAATAGGGGCGGTTCGCCTTACCCTTGGCCATCCGACTACTAAGGCTGAAGTCGATCAGGCTGCAGAGTGGATAATAAAAGCAGCAAAGGGAGTAACCGTTCACGGTTAACAGTTAACGGTTGATCAAAACATAAAAGCAAGAGACTCAAAGAATGATGAACTCGTAAAAAGTCCCAAAATCGTCATGCCGGACTTGATCCGGCATCCAGAACGTATTGAATTTACTGGATTCCGGCTTTCGCCGGAATGACAAAAAATGTGTGTTTTCGACTTTTTACGACGCCATCAAAGAATTGATGATTGTAAAAAAAATAACCGGCAAGGGTATTTTCTGAAAAGAATTTAAGAATTAAGATCAATATCAAACGTGCTTCAATCATTACAAAATGCATTAAAAAAGCTGTGAACCGTGAACCGTGAACGGGTTACTAAAGGGAGTATGAAATATATATCTGCCTGTATATTCTGCTGTGTATTGTTGGTTTTTTGCTTGAGCAATGGCAATGTTTATGCAAAATCGAAAAAAAGCGATGTAGAAAAGATTAAGGTTTTTGTCAGTATCCTGCCGCAGGCATACTTTGTGGAGCGTGTCGGGGGAAACAGAGTAAATGTTTCTGTTATGGTAGGATCGGGCCAGAGCCCTGCTACTTATGAACCAGTGCCTAGGCAGATGGTTGAACTTGGCGGCGCGGAATTCTTTTTTTGTATTGGAGTTCCTTTTGAGAATGTATGGATGGAGCGCATAAGCAAAGTAAATCCGGAGATGAAGGTTGTAGATACGCGGCGCGGCATAAACCTTCTTCCCATGAAGACCGGCAATCGAAAAACATCTGATAGGCATGCCGTTAACAACATGGTTGGTTTTAAAGACCCGCACATCTGGATGAGTTTAAGGCTGGTTAAGATTCAGGCGCAAAATATATGCGAAGCTCTGATTAAGCAGGATCCAGCAAATAAAGACTATTATCAAAATAATTTAAGGACGTTTATAGATGATCTTGCTGATCTTGACGCAGAAATTATTAAAAGCCTGGAAGGTATCAGGGAACGAAAATTTATGGTTTTTCACCCTGCATGGGGATATTTTGCCCGTGATTATGGCTTGGATCAGATACCAGTTGAAATCGGAGGAAAAGATCCTGGCGCAAGGGAGCTTGCAAATCTCATTGAAAAGGCAAAAAAAGACGGAATAAAAATAATCTTTGTGCAAAAACAGTTCAGCGAAAAAAGCGCTGAAGCCTTAGCCGATGCTATTGGAGGAAAAATAATTTCAATCGATCCATTAGCGAAAGATTATCTTAATAATATAAAGATGATTGCCGAAACGTTTTGCAGGGTAATGCAATGACCATGAATAAAGCAGTTGTTGAAATCAGAAATGTAGATTTTGCCTATGATGATATTCTTGTACTCAAGGATATCACGCTGAATATTGAAGAGGGCAATTTCCTGGGAATAGTAGGCCCTAACGGCAGTGGTAAAAGTACGCTTTTGAAGTTGATTCTTGGCCTGCTTAAGCCTTTAAGAGGCAATATACGTGTATTCGGCCAGACTCCAAAACGTGCAAGGCCTTCTATTGGGTATGTACCGCAACATGCTGAAATTGATTCCAGCTTTCCGGTTGATGTAATGGATGTGGTTTTAATGGGCAGGCTGGGAAAGGCGCCGTTTATTGGAAGCTACCGGAGAATTGACAGGGAAATGGCGGAAGAAGCTTTGAAAAAGGTGGAAATTTATGAATTTCGCAATCATAATTTTGGAACCCTGTCCGGAGGGCAAAGGCAACGTGTTCTCATGGCAAGGGCGCTTGTGGGCAAACCTGAAATGCTTCTTCTTGATGAACCTACTGCGAGTATTGACGGAAGAGTGGAACAGGATATTTATGAATTGCTGAAAAAACTTAATGCAAAAGTGACAATAGTTCTTGTTTCCCATGACCTTGGTTTTATTTCAACATATGTAAATCGTGTGGCATGTGTTAATCGGAGTCTTGTCTGTAACCCAACAGAGCTTGTTACCGCAGATGTTATTGATGCATGCTACGGTGGGCCGGTTCATATGATAAAACATAAATGCGAATTATAAGCCGTTTACTGCTTGAAATTTGAAACTGGAAAGTAGAAATTGGGAAGGGATGAAACGAAACTGGTATTTTCTAATTTCAACGTTCCATTAACACTTAATATAATATTGGCAACGTTTTCTAATGTTTGAATTTATTCATGTACTTCAAAACCAGTCTTTTATGCAAAATGCCGTCATTGTCGGTCTGCTGGCCAGTGTGGCGTGCGGTGTTATGGGAACATATGTTGTTACCAGGCGAATAGTTTTTATCAGCGGAGGAATATCTCATACAGTTCTTGGCGGTATGGGGATAGCATATTACTATGGCTTTAATCCCATACATGGAGCTTTTTTGCTGGCAATTGCTGCCGCACTTTTAATAGGGTTTGTCAGCCTTCGTTATCACCAGCATGAAGACACACTGATTGGAGCTTTATGGGCTGTAGGGATGGCTGTAGGAATACTGTTTATCTATAAAACTCCTGGCTACAACGTTGATTTAATGAGTTATCTTTTTGGCAACATTTTGATGGTAAAAAGAGAAAGCATGTTGTTTGTAGCCTGTCTTGATCTTACTGTCATTTCACTCGTGCTTGTTTTTTACAAACGATTTCTGGCTGTGTGTTTTGATGAGGAGTATGCACGGCTGCAGGGTATTAGCGTGGAAAGCACATATTTGCTTTTACTGTGCCTTGTTGCTGTGACAGTGGTAATGCTTATACAGGTTGTAGGAATTATACTTGTGATAGCGCTTCTGACACTTCCTGCCGCAACTGCGCGTTATTTTGCGTCAAGCCTTGGGAAAATGATGATTCTTGCCTCATTTTTTGGAGCAGTGTTTACGCTGTCCGGGCTTGTTATTTCATATAAGCATGATCTTCCTTCAGGGGCAACAATTGTAGTTGTCGCTGGTCTTGCCTATTTTGCTGCAACAGTTCTAAAAGGCCTGGCTTTAAGATTTCGCAGTTATAATAAACAATAAATAGATACTCAGGTGTATAGGCTGAAGACTGTTAGAAAAAAAAGCATTTTGAAGCCATGTTTGGTGCAATAATTAGACCCGCCCGCTTCGCCTGAGCTCGCGATGGCGGGCAGGTATTTTCGGTACGGCAATCGTGTTCTTTTGATTCCTTCAGCCTTCAGTCTAAACAGCTTCAGCCTGACTACGAGAGTAGTCATAAAAAAACGGTTATAATAAATGTTTCTGATTGCAGGAGTTTCCCCAAAAACAAAGATACTTGATGAGCAACCCAGGTTGTGTCCTGTATGCGGACTTGCGCGTGCCTATTTTAAGAGGGTCGATCAATACTTCACTGTATTTTTTATTCCAATTCTGAGGGTAAAAAAGGGCGAGCCTTTTATTATGTGTGATAATTGTGAAAAAAACATGCATGAATTCGGAATGGAAGATAATTTTCAGCGCGGCAAAAAGCATTTAAGCTGTACCAATTGCGGAAGACCTCTTAATAAGGATTTTAAGTTTTGCCCCTTCTGCGGCAAACAAATATGATGGCGTCGTAAAAGGTCTTAATTCGCATATTGTAATGATATTTCTTGAGACCTTTGCAAAAAAACCTCCCCTTTTGCCCAATTACTGCGTCAGGCCCCAGTACCATCTGCCGGAGCTACGGGGTAAACTCAAATTTTAAGCCTCGAAATACTCAATGTATTCCTACGTTTAAAATTTTCACCCTCCTTGAACTTGAACAAAATTGAATATTTTTCAAAGGTCTCTTCTTGCAACAAGCCACTTTGTAATCCTCTTGCTGGGGCTGTAACTATTTTTCTTGACATTATATCGAATATAACTATAATTCCTGCATTGTAATCGTTTTTCTGGAGGATGCCATGTCTGAAAACGGTAAGGATAAATCGACACACAGACTTGCAGGATATTCGGCGCTTATTGATCTGTACGGCCTCGACATTATTCCGAACTGGCACAGATCCTTTGTTGTGCTCACTGGAACCCATCAGATTTACTCGACTGGGGGCGTAATTGATGAGGTCTACCCGTCCAAGTACTGGCCGGGGGACACCCTGGGCGGTCATCTTGAGTTCGCTCTTAAGTACGACGGTACGAATCTCGCGATACTCACCATCCTGTTTCAGAAAGCCGCCGAGGAAGATTTTCTCGAATATGTCCGGTCCAAACCAACCGGTAAGTATGCCAGGCGGTTGTGGTTCCTGTACGAGTTCCTGACAGGCAAAACTCTTCCGATAGATGACGTGAAGCTGGGAAACTACATCGACTTGCTCGATCCGGATAAATACTACACTGTCACCCCAGCCCGCCAGGTTCGCCGTCAGCGGATAAACGATAATTTGCCGGGCGATCGCCGATTTTGTCCGACGGTTCGCCGCACAGATACCCTTCGCGACTTCGAAACGGCCGACTTCCCCAGGCGATGCCGTCAAGTCGTGTCCGCCTATTCACCGGAATTATTGAAGAGGGCACTCGGATACCTCTACACCAAGGAGACGAAATCATCCTTTGAGATCGAACACATCAAGCCCACTTCGACCCGGACCGAACGCTTTGTTGCCCTTCTTCAGCTGGCGGAGAGTAAAGACTTTTGCGAGAAAACGAAATTGATCGACCTGCAGAATCGCATTGTCGATCCACGATTCTCAGAATCCGGCTACCGATTGAGCCAGAATTATGTCGGGGAGACGGTCGCCTGGGAGAAAGAAAAGATACACTTCGCATGTCCGAAGCCTGAAGACTTGGCCGAACTGATGGAGGGCTTGGTAGTCGCCCACAGGCGCATGGACGCAGGAAAGGTGTCCGCTGTGATTCACGCTGCTGCCATTGCTTATGGATTCGTTTTTCTGCACCCGTTCGAGGACGGCAATGGTCGAATTCACCGTTTCCTTATCCATAACATACTTGCCAGGCAAGGATTTACACCCAAGGGGATCATGTTTCCCATATCGGCATCCATGCTGAAAAACCATGCCGAATATGATACCTCTCTTGAAGTGTTCTCCCGGCTGCTCATGGTCATGGTGGAATACTCGCTCGACGAAGAAGGCTACATGACAGTTCATAATGATACGGCCAGGTGGTACCGCTATATTGATATGACGACCCAGGCGGAGGCGCTTTTTAAGTTTATCGAGCAAACCATCGATATGGAACTCGTCTGTGAATTGACGTTTTTGGCCAGGTATGATGAGACCAAAAGTGTCATACAGGAGATCGTGGATATGCCCGACCGGCAGATCGACCTCTTCATCCGGTTCTGCCTGCAGAACAATGGCCGGCTCTCAGAACGGAAACGTTCAACCCACTTTGATTTCCTGTCAAAGGATGAAATCCATCGCATGGAGCAGGCCGTTCAGTCTGCTTACGGAAGCAAAACTTTAAGCGATGAATAACGAGTATGCGCATGCGATTTTTATTGATAAGTGATACCAACGGCAAATCACACAAAAATATACTCGAGCAGCCCTCAACATTTTATTTCGAGCTTTAGAAAAAGCTACCAGTTGTCTCTGAAAGTATAGAAACGTGCAATTTCAACCCCGTATCCTTTTTCCGTGTTGCATTGGAATTTTGCTGGATCTATTTGTCGATATGAAAAGCATGACACCTGACATATTAACAGCCTTTAAAATTCTGTTTGTCGAGTTATTTACTTATTTATGGACGTCCCTCAAGTTCCGCCCGTCCGTAAGAATAAAGCTTGACTCCGTATTACAAAAATTGTCATAATCTTCACAATCTATTTCATGATTTCTATGGGATACTGGCATTTTAGAATCACAGAAGCTTCGGAGGTTTTTATGAAAATATTTTTGCGGACACTGATTGTTATCGTAACAGTATTTTGTAGTACCCATAGTTATGCAGACAGTAATTTTACCGGTAAAATTAGTCCTATTCCGGACACAATAAAAAAACAGATGGTGGGGAAAACCTGGAAAAAGGGTTGTCCTGTTTCTCTGGATCAACTCGCCTATCTTCGAATATCATATTGGGGATTTGACCATAAACCTCATATTGGTGAATTAATCATTAATAAAGCCATTGCGGAAGATACCGTTGCCGCATTTAAAGAATTATTTGAGATTCGTTTTCCCATCGAAAGCATGAAGCTTCCCAGTTATTATACAACCCCGGATGATCCTTCAGGAAAGAACAATTCTTCAGCTTTTTGTTATCGTAAAGATACGCAGTCGCCCGGTAAATATTCTATTCACAGTTATGGTATAGCGATTGATTTTAATCCCTTTTATAATCCTGCTCTTGTGGCAGAAGGAAAAATTGAGCCGGAAGGAGCAGAGAAATATCTGAACAGGAAATTAAAACATAAGGGAATGATTCATGAGGGGGATGCGGTCTTTCAGATAATGACAAAACATGGCTGGGCCTGGGGCAAATATTTTCACCAGGGGACCGATCCCATGCACTTTGAGAAAATAATAACCAGGCAGTACATTATCAAATCGCTGGAATATTATCCCAATAGGTGGGGACTCGACGCTGCTTTATAATTGAGATGAACAGCTTCAGCTTGTTATGGTAACTGCAACGTAAAAGGGTCAAATCCTTGTTTGACACAGTAATTTCCGGTTCATTGTGCTGCTCGTGACAATAGATCGCAAGCAGTAAATAGGTTATCAAGCCAGCAAGGATCTGAACCATCAAACCATGTTCACTCCTGGCAATCCAGTATTTTACATTATCAACTTTATAGCCAACAAGCCAAAGGGGTTTCACTGTCTGGTTTATTCCGGCTGTCTCTCCATCACTGCATCCATTAGCAACTTATAATGTGAAGAATATCCCATAGATCACGCGTTCGGCCGTCTGTTCGCATCTCTGCCCGGAGATATTTTTTATCAAAATTCCTGAATTTCCAGACGACCTCGTCAGTTTTCGGGTTAATTATTATGGCTTTATTGGGTCTTGTGTGGTTGATCAACTGGAAGTCGCCATAACTTCTCCGCATTAACATGGGCAACAGCATTTGCAACATCCCCGGGCTATAGTTCACATCAACTTATAAACTGATGTCTGCACGTCCTTAGATTTGGATAAGTGAGAACCACAGTCCAATTCCGTATACTATATGCAGGACAAGCTGTTCGATCCAGGCGAATTTCCCACCTTTTTTTCCAAGGAATCCCTGCCCGGCTACAGGTAGTGCGACAAATAGCATGGAAATCCAGAGAACTGTGACGTAACTCCATAGAATCAAGATTGAATGTGGATCAAGTTTCAGGATATATGTTGCGACCATGTAGATTAAGCCAAAGGAAATGCTCGTCATGAGGTGTGCGGGAATTCCGAAGCGATAAGTGTTTATTTTATCATCACGTCTTTTCATAAAACGCTTCACAAATGACCCGTCAATAATGAAGATGGACGACTTGAAAATTCCAAACCGATAAAACGCTTCAGAAACTACACCCATAAGGATGCCTCCAAATAGACCTGATATAATTCCCTGAAATACTAACATGTTGCACCCCCTTATTCTTTACCCTGATTTACTTATTGTGATAATGAATTTTTACAAAAAAGACAAATCAAATTAAGTTATCGCTAAAGGAACTGTGAAGCCGGTTGTGAAAGTAGCGGATTTTAAGGTTGAGTTTGGAGTAAATACTTTTTTTGTTCAATAAAAATGAATAGGCGAGTCTGCGTCTAATTCTTAATGGGGAATCCCCAAGGGTCAGAGGTAGACCCTTCATGTTCCTGAAAGACTATAAACGCGCAATTTCAACCCCGTCTCCTTTTTCCGTGTTGCATTGGAATTTTGCTGGATATATTTGTCGATATGAAAAGCATGACACCCGACATATTAACAGCCTTTAAACTTCTATTTGTCGAGTTATTTACTTATTTATGGACGTCCCTCAAGGCTTAAGGCATCCAGTAAGGCGTTGGCAAATATAGAATGGCCCTGCCCCATATATCACAATATTGAGAATTAGTTTTAAAAAAAAATCTTGAGTATATATGCCCTATATGTAAAGCAAACCTTACAAAAATTGAAAAATATTGATTGCCAATGGGAATTTTAGATTCTCAGCATGTTATCCAGCCATAATTTTTCAAACTTGATCTGGGCACCGCCACTAAATTACTCATATCATGAGAGATTTTTTGGTAATATCGACTACTACTGATTTTACAACTACTTATGGAGCTGGCAAATGAAAGATTTTGGCGTTAGAAACATACAATATATTGTTATTTTAATA
>CAYYMU010000068.1:0-9857 GCA_964472445.1 uncultured Desulfobacteraceae bacterium | reverse complement strand
AGCAAAAGTTGATGAATTCGTAAAAAGTAAGATTTGTTCGCTCTATGAGCATTTTTGGGATTAGAAAAAATTAATTAACATATGGAGTTTTCTATGCAGGAATTTACACATATTGATGACAAGGGCAGGGTAAGGATGGTGGATGTAACGAATAAGGCACAGACCTTACGCATTGCTGTTGCCCAGGGAATTATTTCCATGAATCCGGAAACCTTTGAAATGATTTATAATCAAACAGTAAAAAAGGGCAATGTTCTTGAAACAGCTCGTGTTGCAGGTGTCATGGCCGCCAAAAAAACCTCTGAATTAATTCCCATGTGTCACCAACTTAATATTACACATATCTCAGTTGATTTTTTCCCGGAAAAAGAGATAAATGCTGTAAGAATCGAAACAACAGCTCGTCTTTTGGGGCAGACAGGTGTTGAAATGGAGGCTCTGACAGCAGCATCTGTGGCGGCTCTGACCATATATGACATGTGCAAATCTTATGACAGAGGAATGGCGATTTCCGATATATATCTTCTTGAAAAGTCAGGGGGCAAAAGCGGAGTATTCACAAGAAAGAAATCATGACCAAACATTATCGCAGTATAAGCTTTGTTATTATTATATTTATATTATCTGCCGCAGGATGCGCCGGCATTAAAGAAAAACCTTATTCTGTCAAAAAAACAACTCTTGTCAGAATTTCCTTATCAGAATACCCGGAGTTTGCTGATGATATTTTTTATGATGGTTTAGAGTACAGCATCTGCAAGAGCATTTCCTATCTTAAACTCATGCCTTCTGATAAAAAATTTATATTTGGTAAAGACAGCTTTACAGCAAATCATTTGATTGAATCCTTACAGTCTTTTTTAAACTTTATTCAGGAAAAACCATCTAAGCAAGATTTGAACAGATTTATAAGATCTGATTTTCTTGTTTACAGATCTATTGGAAGCGATAGATACGGCAAGGTACTGTTTACAGGGTATTACGAACCAATATTGGAAGGCAGTCTCAAACAAACCCGTGAATATAAATTTCCGGTTTATGCAAAGCCTGATGATTTAACGGTAATTGATCTTTCACTCTTTTCTGCAAAATTTTCCGGGGAAAAAATAACCGGGAAATTTTCTGGAAACAAGTTTGTACCTTACTATGAACGCGAAGAAATCGAAGATAAAAGTTTTCTTCAAAATAATGTCAGGCCTATAGTATGGGTAAAAGACAGAGTCGCTCTTTTTTTTCTTCATATTCAGGGTTCTGGAAAAATTTGTCTGGATAACGGAAAAACAATTAACATTCATTATCACACCTCAAACGGCAGGCCATATAGAAGCATAGGAAACTACCTGATTAAAAAGAATAAAATACCAAGGTCAGAAATGTCTATGCAGAAGATTCAAGCTTATTTACAGGATAATCCCGAAGAGCTTGACGAGGTTCTGAATTATAATCCCAGTTATGTATTTTTTAAAACAGAAGAAAGCAGTCCCCTGGGCTGTCTAAATTTCGTATTGACTCCGGGAAGGTCCATAGCATTGGACAGAAAGATATTTCCACAAGCAGCGCTTGCTTTTATTGAGGTTGAAAAACCATTAATAGACGGCTCAGGAAAAATTCATGTGTGGAAAAAATGCAATCGTTTTGTCTTAAACCAGGATACAGGAGGCGCAATCTGTGGACCGGGCCGTGCTGATATCTTTTTTGGAAACGGAATATATGCCAAAACAGCAGCAGGCCACATGCAGCATCCAGGCAGGCTTTATTTTTTTATTCTAAAACCAGAAAAAGTGGTCGAATAAAATTGCACCATATACGAACGCATGATGCTTGATGGTGTCGTAAAAAGTCACGAATTTAACGATAGATGGCTAAGTAAAAAGGTTTACCCGCCTTTGGCGGCGCCGTAGGCGACCAGGGTTCATATACAAGGCGTAGTTATTTTTCAGGATCTAAGGCATACATATAGTATGTTGAGAGTCTGAAAAATCACTGCAACGTAGTAGATGGGACTTTTTACGACGCCATCATGCTTGACAGTTCTGTAAAAAATGAGTACTTAACGAAACTGATAATATTGTAAAAAGAAAGCGCTTTACAAAGCTTTTCCTAAGGCACTACAAAAAAAAGGAGTTTTTATCTATGTTTGGCATTGGTATGCCTGAAATGGTTTTAATACTGGCTATAGCTCTTATCGTTCTCGGCCCTAAAAAGCTTCCGGATCTTGCAAAATCCCTGGGCCGTGCTTTGCGTGAATTTAAAAAAGCCACAAATGAATTAAAAGATTCTGTAGGGATAGGTAATGAATTGACCGATGTAAAAGAAGCCTTTGATGAAATGAATCATGATGTGAGGCAAGCGGTGGATGTAAATATTGATCTTGACGATAACACCATGAAGACTTCAGAATCTTCAAATGATAAAGAAAACAAACAAAAACCAGAACAAACCGAAGAAAAAGGATCTTTAAAAGATGAGTGAGAAAGATTCTGAGAAACTTCCTTTTACCGGTCACCTTGAAGAGCTGAGGAAACGCCTTCTTACCTGTTTCATAGCTGTAGGAACAGGTTTTGTTATTTCATACGGATTTAAGGAAAAATTATTCAGTATTTTGTCTCAGCCACTTATAAATACAATGGGTGCCGGCGAAAAACTGGTATTTACTGGTCTTCCTGAGGCTTTTTTTACATATTTAAAGGTTGCCTTTCTGTCAGGTTTTATGCTGGCAGTACCTGTTGTATTGTATCAATTCTGGATATTTGTTGCTCCCGGTCTGTATGATAAGGAAAGACGTTTTCTTATCCCAATAATTTTTTTATCCTCACTCTTCTTTATAGGAGGCGCACTTTTTGGATACTTTATTGTTTTCCCATTTGGTTTTAAGTTTTTCTTAGGGTTTGCATCTGAAACAATTAAGCCGCTTCCATCCATGCGGGAATATTTAAGTTTTGCTTCCAAATTGCTTATAGCATTTGGACTTATTTTTGAACTTCCGCTTATTATTACTTTTTTAGCCAGGCTGGGTATAGTTTCAGTAGAATTTTTGAAGAAAAACAGAAAATATGCGCTTATATTATTTTTTGCAGGTGCTGCAATTCTAACTCCGCCTGATGTTGTAACACAGATAATGATGGCTCTGCCTTTGATGATTTTATATGAAATAAGCATACTTGGAGCCAGGGTTTTCGGGAAGAAAAAAGCAAAGAAAGACAATAAGAATTAAGGACTCATCAAACATGTTGCAAATGGTTTATTATTGACAAAAAAAATTGTTCTTGATAAATATCTAAACGTATAAACGTAAATTCAGTTTTTGTTTTTAAATATATACTGAAACCTTTAACAATGTTTAAAATGATTTTATATGATGAAAGGAGGTGAAGTTTATTTATGCGTAAAAACTATCTGATAATTATGGCTGTTTTTGGTATTGCCGCACTGTTTTTTGCTGCAACTGTTTATGCTGGAACTACTCCGCCGGATGTTGTTAAGCTGGACAAGGGTTATAAACATAAGAAAGGCATAGTAACCTTTAGTCACAAGAAACATGTTGATGAGTATGAGGCAGGTTGCGGAGATTGTCACCATGATGCAAACAACAAACCTCTTGCTAACCTGAAAGCAGGAGATAATGTCCAGACTTGCATAGAATGCCATAAAAAACCTGGTGAAAGACGAAAGGGCAAGGGTGCTCCAAAGCTTAACAAAAAGCAGAGATTAGACTACATAGCTGAGGCATTTCACTATAACTGCAAGGACTGCCATAAGAAATACAATAAGAAAAACAAAACAAAAGCAGCTCCTACCAGTTGCTCCAAGTGTCATCCAAAAAAGAAATAAGTTATTAACGGATTTGAACAATAAAAAGACAGGGCAAATATTATTTATAATGTTTGCCCTGTTTTTTGCGCAGAATGTTTTGCGAAATTATTTTCTCCTGGTTTTTTGATAAGCTACTGCGTTTTTAACAAGGGCTTCAGCCCAGAAAGGTGTGCCAAGAGCATGTATATGCGTATATGTTGCCAGCACATTTTTATAGCAGACCCCATCTTTTTTATTAATAAAACCGACTCCTTTTTTCATACAGAAGACTAAATTGTTTTCATGCCCGGTCCACTTTAATACCCGTGAATAGTGGAATTCATGCCCTCTGATTTCAGTGCCTGTTTTAAAATAGGGGTTTTCTTTTTCAACTTTTATAATCGTATATCCATGTCCCTGTGGTTTTTTTGAAAAACCAAACACAATGGGCAAAACATCTGCCATTGGATAAGATTTTCCGTCAAGAATAAGCTCTTTCCCCAAATACATTAAGCCACCGCATTCTGCATATATGGGAAGTCCGTCCTCTGCCAGTGATTTTAACTGCTGCCTGAATGCAGCTTTTTCAACTAATTCTTTTGCATGGGTTTCAGGAAATCCACCGCCAATATACATGGCATCTAAGGCAGGAATTTTGCTGTCTGAAAATGGACTGATAAATACGGTTTCAGCACCTAATGAAATAAGAGCTTCAATGTTTTCCGGGTAGTAAAATTGAAATGCCGAATCCCTGACTATACCTATTCTTGGCGCTGGCTGCTGGATACTGATTACTGACTGCTGTCTGCCGGATCTGCTGAACGATGTTTTTAATGCATTGTATGCGACCTTTTTTATCTCAGCAAGATCAACATATTTGGATACTTTTTCTGATATTGCAGAAATTGAATCTTTTGCCCATGCGTGTTCTTGTGTGGGCAAAAGGCCCATGTGTCTTTCAGGAAAATTCTGTTTTTTCAGTTTTGGTATAGCTCCTAAAACAGGTACTCCGCAATGATACTCAATGCTCTTTCGTAGTACATCTTCATGCCTTGGACCAGCAATCCTGTTTAATACTATTCCTTTTATCTGAACATCAGGATCAAATTTAAGACATCCCAAAACAACGGCAGCCATAGTGCGTGTTGCCTTTGTACAGTCTATACATAAAATTACAGGAGAGTTAAGGAGTTTTGCGAGTTCCGCAGTGCTTGTGCTTCCTTTAATATCTATACCATCATATAGGCCCCGGTTTCCTTCTATAACAGCAATATCCTTATTCATCGAGTGTGTTATAAATGAAAGCCCTACCTGTTCTTTTTCCATCATAAAGGCATCTAAGTTATAACAGGGCATGCCTGCTGCAAGAGCAAGCCATCCTGCATCAATATAATCAGGGCCTTTTTTAAAGGGAGCTATTTTTTTACCAAGGTTGGTCCATGCAGCAATAATTCCAACAGACAATATGGTCTTGCCTGAGCCTCCACTTAAACCAGCTATGGTAATTCTGGGAATATTCATAAATTTCAAATGGTTACGGTTCAGAAGAAAAAAGTAATGGCATAAGACGCAACGCAAACTTTGGGATTATATCAAAAAGTTACGCCTTATGCCACACCAATAAACCTGAGTTCTTTTATTAGACTCAAAACTTCAAGCTGGAAATCTTTTATTCCTCTACTACCTCGCCTTCACCCTGAGCCTGTTTGCCTGCGCCTTTTAAACCATACATCGAGGTGCTGCCGCTTGACCAGTATTCAAGAATTTCATCCGTTACCATCTTGTTGATAAATTTCTTTGCAGGTCTGGGCTTTTCCCCAATCATTTTGGCGAGATCATTAAAATAATATTTAGATTTAGATTTTGCTTTCCTTATCATCGTTTCTTTAATTATTTTACATGCTTCGGCATAATCCATTTTAAGCCTCTTTTCTATTTTTCTATTATAGAAAGGGAGGAACACAACCTTGCTGCATCCCTCCCCTGCAGATTGTTTCTATTATTTAAAACTTAAACTGTGATGTCTGACGCCATGTATAATAAGCAGGATCACGGAAATCATCAATAAGATGATGCGTAAAATCAAGTTCGCATTTCTCAAAAAATCTTTCCCATCCGATTCTTTCTGCCCAATCGCCGAGACGTTCATACTTATTGGCATCGTTTGAGTATGTATCGACTATTTTCAAAATTGTATTAGTCAAAGTAGGCCAGCGAGGCTGTTCGTTTTTAATATACGCTACTACTACCTTGGAGAACTTTGGTGCACTTATTCTGTTGGAAATTTTACCACCGGCCATTATTACTATTCCGTCTCCTTCAGTATCAGCAAGAGGCATGGATGGGCACATTGTGTAACAATTACCGCAGTACATACATCTTTCCGGTCTTACTGAAACGGTTTTATATTCCTTGCCATTGATTTCGATCTTGGCCGGTTTAATTGCGGCCGTAGGACATGCAGCAATAGCAAGAGGAATTTCGCACATATTATCGATATATTCATGATCGATCATAGGCGGTTTGCGGTGATAGCCTAATATAGCGATATCTGAACAATGGACAGCGCCGCACATATTCAGGCAGCAGGCCATTGATACGCGAAGCTTTGCAGGCAGCTTATGATCGGTAAATTGGTCAAATAGCACATCCATAGTAGCTTTTACCGTGCCTGATGCATCGGTAGCCGGAGTATGGCAGTGAATCCATCCCTGCGTATGCACGACGTTGGTAATACCTGCGCCGGTTCCGCCAATAGGAAATTTGTAACTTCCACCCGCGAATTTTCTGCTGAGAAGATCCTCTTTCATGGGTTTTACGTTTTCTTCTTTATCAGTCATGAATTCGATATTGTTTCTGGTGGTAAATCTTAAAAATCCGTCGCAATATTTATCTGCGATCTCATTTATTTCACGAATATGGGTTACACTCATGAAACGGCAGCCACCTACTCTTATGGTGTAAACCTTATCACCTGATTCTGATACATGAACCAGAATCCCTGGTTCAAGAATTTCATGATATAACCATTTACCCTTATTTTTTAAAATAACAGGAGGGTAAAATTCATCAAATTTTCTTGGACCGAGGTCAGTAAGCCTGTTTTCCATCGGTTTCTTTGGATTGTATCCTGAAGATATAAATGCCATGATTATTCGCCTCCTATCTCTGATGAAATTTTCTAAATTCGTTAATATCACGCTCGAATCCGCCTGGAACTTCATCTTCTTTCCAGAAAATATACGGATTTGACCGGGGTTCCTGAATCATTCGCGGATCTGCTTTAAAACCGGTTACCTCAAGCACCTTCTGGAAACCCTGGCGTTTAATTAATTCGCCAAGACGTTCACGGTTTTTGCCTTCTTCCATCCACCAGTCCCAGATAGGCTCAATTACTGTTTCCTTAATTTCAGTATAAGGCGGTTCAATCTTGATAAAAGGAACAAGAAGTGTCGCCATCTGCGCGCCATCGAGAATAGGAGACTTGGCACCTACCAGAAGAGTAGCGCCCTTGTCATTGCCAACTCTAAGAGCCTTTGGCAGTACATTAATACAATGCATGCACCTTGTACATTCAGGTGTGTTGATTTCAAGCTTTCCATTTTCATATTTCATGCATTTGGTTGGGCAAAGATCTACAACTTCTTTTTGAATATCAAACGGGCCCCAGTCTCGACCTGAATGAGCTCCTGCGTTTGGCGGTATTTCTCCGCCTACGTATCCTGCTATAGCTTCCTGATCAATGCGTATATCATCACGCCATGTTCCAATAAAGGAAAGGTCGGATCGTGCAATTGATGCCACGCAGCAGTTAGCGCAGCCATCAAATTTAAATTTAAACTTATATGGAAATGCAGGACGATGAAGCTCATCCTGGTACTCATTAGTAAGATCGTGGCATATAGCCTGTGTATCATAACAGGCGAATTCACATCGCGCCTGGCCAAGACAGTCGGAAGGTGTACGAAGGTTAGAACCTGAACCACCCAGATCCTGATTTAGATTATGTCCCAGTTCATAGAAAACTTCTTCAAGCTGAGGTGTTGTTGTTCCAAGAAAAATAATATCTCCGGTTGCGCCATGCATGTTTGTAAGACCACTTCCGCGGCGCTCCCACAGTTCACAAAGATCTTCGAGAAATTTTGTAGTATAAAATTTACCGGCCGGCTGGTTAACACGCATAGTATGGAAAGCCGCAACACCGGGAAACATCTCGGGCTGATCACAATATCTTCCTATAACTCCGCCTCCATAGCCGAATACACCCACAATTCCGCCATGTTTCCAGTGAGTCCTGCCGTGCTTATAGGACAATTCAAGCACGCCCAGGAGGTCATCACAGCAATCTTGAGGAATCTGGTATTCAATATTTTTTTCATTTTTTGACCTTGATTCAGCCTCCTGCTTTAGATCAGATACGAAACTCGGCCATGGCCCACTTTCAAGCTGATCTAACAAAGGGGATTCATGTTTTGCCATTATTTTACCTCCATTAATTTAAAAAAATTCACCGTTTTTCACTATAAATACAAATAGATATGCCCTATCCAGGGTTTTTATGCCACCTCCTCTCAATTTAAGAAATTTAGTAATTTAGTAATTTAGTGTTTTTAAATTTTATATTGACAACTTTGTGTTGGATTTTATCAAAAACTTTTAATCTTTAAAATTAATCCTATTTTTTGTCAATAAAAAAGTAGGATTTTGTGGTTATTTATATTTTTCTTTTTACATTTGCCTTATGGAATCATAAAGAATTTTAATGTGTTTATCCATATTTAATTTTATGACAGGCAATTCCGGAGCAAGTGGATTGTATGTATTTAACAATGCCGTAGATAAATCATTCAGGTCTGACTTTGTGCATGATAAAAGATATTTTTTAAAAAAAACATCTACAGGCTCTGGAAACGCACTGATTTGAGATTTTTTTGATAACCCGTTGAAAAATCCTTTCAGGGTTCCCTTAACCGCAACATCATCAGCCCATACTACATTCCCGACTCCATTCAGCCTATCAAGCCGCATCCTCATGCAAAGGTTTAGAAAAAATACAAGCATGGCTTCCAGTATAAAAACAGAATCATTATCTTTATATTCTTCTTTGTTAATATTTTTAAACATGGGCGCATATTGCCTGACTGTAATTAATTTTAATTCCAGCTTATTATCATTATCGCATTTTATAACAAAATCTCCTGCAGCATGATGCCAGGGGAATATCTGCTCAAATGTTTCAATATTATAATAACAGGTCAGAACCATGGCTGCCTGTTTATATAGTTCCATTGTGTTATCCAGAGAAAGAAATCTGGAACCTTTTTCAGAATCCCATATATTTATCTTATTCAGTTTTTCTAAGTTATCACAAGAAATATGGAATTCACTATAACCGTCGAACCATTCCCCAATGAACATGATAATTTCAGGCCTGCTGCCTTTTGCGCAGGTTTTACCGATACCGTATGCCTGAGGAATAAACGAAAAAGCAAAATCTCTGTTAAGCCTTTTAAGAGCTTTATATTCTTTGTAAATATACTCTTTTCCCTGCTCTGAAATTGCAACATTTAATACAAAATTCAGATTCAATCTATTCAAAGACATCTCAACCCTGGCAGGATGATAAAATCCTCCATGTTTTTCCAGGAAAATACAAATTTCTTCTATGTCTTCAGGCACTGTATGCTGATTTAATTTTTTAGAAACTGCAGAGCAGATAATATTGAATCTGTTTTCTTTCAGAAACGAGCAGACCGCACTGAAGTAGTCTCCATAAGTAACAGAATTATCGTCTTTTCCGGTGGATTGTTTTCTTGTTGCGGGAAGGGGGGCAGACCAGATTTCACTGTTTTTTTTTACAGGATTTATTGTGTTTGACAAAAAATATTTAAATTGCGGCTTTTTGGGCATTTACCGGACCATTTTCAGACAAGACAAAGTTGATGAATTCGTAAAAAGCTCCACTATGCCGCTTGGCAACACTGGAAATCAGAATAACTTTAAACAATCGGTCTTCAGTTATGATTAAATTAAAATTAGAAAACTGTTTGAATGTATTAAAAATC
>CAYYMU010000067.1:0-9957 GCA_964472445.1 uncultured Desulfobacteraceae bacterium | reverse complement strand
ATTGTTAAAGAGCATAAATATCAATTGCTTTAACAAGTTATTTACTTATTTATGGCGTCCCGCATATTCTCGTCCCGCATATTCTATGCAGAAAATTCTTTTGAAGCAAAATATAATGGTTTGTTTGAGTAGGTTCTGAAAAAAATAGACTACCCCACAAAACGACGAAAACGATTGAAAAAGGTGTGCTTAGCTAAACGACCGGTCTTAAAACGAAACCCGGAAGTATTTTTCATGAGAATCTCTTCGTAATAATTAAAATCAGAAAGTACCTCTCTTGTACCCATGGCTACAGTATACAAAGGATTGTCAGGCACCGTTACATGCAAATTTGTCTTTTTCTGGATCAAGGCATCTAATCCTGGCAAAAGTGCTCCTCCACCTGTTAAAATGATACCGCGCTCAATAATATCGGAAGATAGCTCTGCCGGTAAAATTTCCAGCACATGAAGTATTGCTGATATGATTCTCCCGATGATTTGTCCTAAAACGTTTTTAAAAAGAACAACAGGAAATTCAACTTTTTTAGCTGAGCCCGAGATATAATCCAGTGTCTTCAAATGGAAAACCTTGCTATCAATTTTTTCCAATAAGGAAGCAAATTGTATTTTCAGTTTCTCTGCTGTGATTTCCCCAATCTTAAGATTATATTCCCTTCGCAAATAGGCCATGATGGCTATATCCAATTCATCCCCTGCAATACCAATTGTATTATCTACAACAATCCCGCCATAATTTATGACTGCTATATCCGTGGTTCCACCACCAATATCAACAATCATATTTGCTTCTTTGCCCTTCACGTCTAAACCTAACCCGATTGCGGCTGCCATGGGCTCAGCAATGAGAAAAACCTCTTTTGAACCCGCACTCTTTGCCGCTTCGATCATCGCCCTTTTTTCTACTTGGTTGATTCCCGTAGGCACTCCCATCACAACCCTGCCGATTCTAAATCTCGATATTTTAGCAGAGCCAATAAATCCTCTGATCAGCGAACTTCCCGCCTCAAAATCAGTTATTACGCCATCCGCCAGAGGCCTAATTACCTTTAGGAAAGAAGCGGTTTTCCCCATCATCTCTTTTGCCGCATTTCCTAACGCTACCATTTGGTATTTTTGATTGAGTGTGATATATGAGGCCTGATTGATAATGAAACCTCTCTTCTTGGCCCAAACGATCGTATTAGCAGTGCCAAGGTCAATCCCTAAATCAATATACAGTGGCCTTAATAAGAACAACATTTTTTTATGATATCCGATTATTAGAAATTATGGGTACTGCCCCAAAAACTCAAGTTTCACAAAATCCCTTTTATTACAATAAGTATTTAAATGAAAAAAACTACATTCCCTTTTGGATCTCCCCATGAACTGATGACAGTCTGCGAACCCAGGGTAAAGATTTACTGATCTCTTCATGCAATTCATTTATTTTCGCCAATGCTAGCTCGCGGGTGGAATAGCTACCGTAGAGAAGTGGGTACCAATCGCCGGACTTGTAATAGGTATGGTAATAAGAAACCCTGCCTTGGAGTCGGTACTTTTCAATGAATTGAAGGACCGTCGTCTCCTTTCGAACACCCATGATTTGCAGAGTATAGTGAGATGGGTCTTGTGCCAGGATCCATTCTTCACGACAGATTTTCGCTTCCCTTTTTCTTGGCTTGGGAGAATATGAAAGGGGTGTTGTTTTGACGGCCGTACTGAATCCATATCTTAGGGGGAAAAACGACACGGTGAGATTCTGGAAAAGCAGAAAAACTAAAAGGATAAGTGCTGCCATCCCGCCTATCATCAGATGGGATGATCGCACATTAAGGCCAAGGCCTGAAAAAAATAAACGGGATTCATGATTTTTCTTGGAAAACTTATCCATCAAGAGCATGCGGATATCTTCACTGATAAGGCCGGGAAGGCCTTTTGAGGACTTGTTTATGGCCCTGACATGTGAGACTGTAAAGGGGTTTTTCCCCTTAAATCCCGCTGCTTCAAGCCGATGGAGGATGTATGCAGTCGTTTGTTCTTCGGTCAAAGAAGGCATATAAAGCCTGTTTATAGAAATCCGGGGGATCCCCCTGAGAATCCGGGCCAGTGTGGTCTTGATCTGGGGTTCACAGAACAGGACCATTTGCTTGATCTTTCGTGCATCACCGGATAGTCCTGCAAATTGAAAAAGGAAATGCAATTCGGCGGTATTCAGTTCATGGGCATCGTCTAATATGATTACCGGCAACCGATCATTTTTCAGCATATATGCGAGACGTCCGTCAAGATGTTTCAGATCTGTTTGTCTACCACCATCTGTTCTGTTTCGGATCCTGATATGACAGGCGCGCCAGCTCTCGTTGGATGTCGCCAGAAATTGGTTGAGCATTGTGGTTTTGCCGCTACCCCGCTCGCCAACAACTAGAATCAGGGAATCTCTTCCCTGAATAAGTTTCTTAATGATGGATAGATTTTGTAAAAGCGGGGGACAGCCATAGAAAAACGTGTTGTTGTTTTCGTGAAGTGAAAAGGGATCCTTATCCAAACCGAGCTGGGATTGGTAAGGCACCGCATTTTTTTTGCTGATTTTGCTATTCACAGCGATTTCCAAGAAAATCTGTAAAAAAGGAGCCTCTTGCAGAAACAACGCCAATTGACAGAGCAGGGCTACATAATGTGCCATAATCCATGACTCTATACAATATATAGTGTATGCAATTTGGTTTCATGTATTTCTGCAAAAGGCTCAAAGATTGTTGGGGTATCTGTTTCACTGCTGTCAATTGAATTTAAATTTAATCATTATCACGAAAAATACAGCTTAAGCATCTTGTTTATATCTTCCTGGAAAGCAATGCAAAGGGTTTCGTTAAAAAGATTTCTTATTGCGCCAACATCAGAAGTGCAAAGCGCCTGGTTAAAAAAAGTCCTGGGAGAAAACAGCAGATGAAATCGTGAAAAATCATCGTTTTGTCTGCCTGTAAAAAACTCATGTTAAAGCTGTGAAACCCATCTTATCATAGGCCGCCATTGCTCTGACAAGGCCATTGGATAAGTCTGAAAGATTATCATCCGTGAACCCAAGTGTAGATCTGACGCCATCTACTACTGCCAGAACATCTCCGGCAACTCCCATAGGCGCAAATGCGGTGAACCAGGAAAATCGGCCAATCCTCCCTAAAAACCTCTTTTCCCCTGCCTCTTCTGTTTTTACAAAGTCATCCCAGTAGTTTGTCTGGTTTTTTTCCATATATATTTTTGTGGCTTCAAGCTCCTGCTTCATAAGATTTGGCGCAAAAGATGTGGAAAAAACCTGAAGATGGGCATGAATCAGGGAGCTTCCCGAAGGAGGCGTGTAATTTCAGTTAATAAGGCGATAAACTGCTTCAGGATGCCCGATGTCGTGGATTCTCCTGAAAAAATCCCTGGCAAGTCTGAACCCCCCTGTTATTTGTTCAGGCTTGATTTCTGTCATGGGAATATAGTGGCGGCTGCCAAGTGTTGCTACTGCTCCGAGGCTGTCATAAGGGGCATGATTAGGAAAAAGAACCATATCATCTGAAACCATTCGGCCTTTTGGAACTATTTCTTTCGGAAAGCAAGGGGTTACCTTCATTACCTTATCCGGACAAAAAGGACAGTTTTTTTCAGTTCCGCTAACAATCTTGTCAAAATCCGGTTTTTCCCATTTAAGCTTCATAAAATGACAGATTCGCGTATTTTTCCCTGTAAGAGGATCTTTTCGTATTTCGCTTGGGATTAATTCACGGGCCATGTCCTTTGCGGGGTTTAACATAACAGTTTCTCTTTTTTCAGCTTAAAACTTCATTAATCCTTCTGCATGCTATAATTATTGTAAATACTCAAGTTTCGCACCCTGTTATTTCTCGAAATCGTTAGACGGTAAGGGTCAAAATAAATTTTTAAAGCGAAATATTATAATTTAAGCTTTGATAACGGCACCAATAACAAGCATTAAGACAATGCTTGAAACCACATATGAGTGGAGTAAGTTATATATTCTTTGTGCCTGTTCTTGGCACAAGTCGTGGAGTGCTGATTAAAAAAAACAGATAAATCATTTCGCTTTAAAAATTTATTTTGACTCCTTTACCGCTTATTATGAGCACCTTTCAGAAACTAAAAGATTGAGTTTGCTGTATATCGAGTAAAATTTCAATCTTTATATTATGCTCATATAAGCAATAATCGTCAAATTATTTTTAGATTCAGCATTTTTATGCTATAAAAAATCATGAAAAGGCTTTGCAAAAATCTTCTATCATCACTTTTTTTTAGCCGTATGCATTATATCGGTATTGACATGCAAAAGTGCTCTTTCAACATGAATGAAAAACGCCTGTCCGGTGACAGGGCAGAAAGAAATTAAAAACAAATAAAATAATTTATTGGAGAACATATAAATGCGATGGACAGACGAGGCTGAAGCGGCTATTAAAAAAGTACCTTTTTTTGTTCGAAAAAAAGTGCGGGCCCGTGTGGAAAAAGCTGTAGATGACGCCGGTAGAAAAACCGTGACCCTGGCCGAGTTAAAGGCGGTTAAGGCCCGATACTTGACTAATATGTCATCCGAGGTAAAAGGATATCAACTGGATACCTGTTTCGGACCTTCTGGCTGCCCTAACCGCAGCGTGGTCAGTGACACCCTCAACAAAAAAATAGAGGCCCTGCTCAAAGCCGAAGATCTGCTATCCTTTTTAAAGTCTACAGTCAATGGCGAGCTTAAATTTCACCATGAATTCAGGATCGCGATGGCGGATTGTCCCAATGCCTGCTCTCAGGTGCAGATAAAGGATGTCGGCATTATCGGCGCTGCTATGCCCATGATTACGGATGAATCCTGTACGCTCTGCAATGCATGTGTCGATCAGTGCAGGGAAGCGGCTGTATTGATCGATGAAGAAAAGGAAGGGGTGGAAATAGATTATGAACGCTGCCTTGCCTGCGGCAAATGCATAGATGTTTGTCCCACCGGAACCATTTCCCTGAATAAAAAAGGGTTCCGCGTGCAACTGGGTGGCAAGCTTGGCCGTCATCCGCAACTGGCAAAGGAATTGCCGGGAATTTACAGTGAAGATGAGGTCGTTGATCTTGTCCGGCGATGTATTAAATTTTACAAGGACAACAGCCGCCATGGCAAGCGGTTTGCCGAGATATTCAAAATGTCCGATATTCTGAAATAGAGAATGTTCAAAATTGATGAATTCGTAAAAAGTAAGATTTGTTCGCTCTATGAGCATTTTTGGGATTCAAATTAATCCCGGCTAAATTGCAAGAACTCGGGCTAACGCCCTCAAACAGCTTGCAATTTTTAACGCCAGGCTCAATCTGACCGGCCAAAAACTGATTATTTTCCTTACCGGGAAGCTTTAGCTTCAATCTTTTTCCAAAACTGCTCAATGTCGCTTGCAAATGACTTTTTACGAGGCCATCAAAATTCATAAAACCCCCCTTTTGACCAATTGAGCGCTGTTGCTTCACTAAAGTGTCTGCGTCAGGCTCAAATTCCAATCAGCCTAAGGCTGATAAATCCTCGAAATATTCAAAGGTATCTCTGTAAGAGCCTGCTGCTTGACAAAGGAGCCATTTACATGTTATTTAATATGAACGCTCGTTCAGAAATGGTTTCTGTTAATCAGGACAGATATTATGCATAATCTATTAGAATCACAGGACATTCCAACTCAGGTAAAAAATCCGGATCTTGTCAGTCGGAGACGACGCCAAATTATTGATGCTGCTGTGCAGCTTTTTATTAAAAATGGTTTTCACAAGACTACTACCAGGCAAATAGCAAGCGCTGCCGGACTTTCCATAGGTTCACTATATGAATACATAACTTCAAAAGAGGATGTTCTTTACCTTGTATGCAGTTCCATACATGCTGAAGTTGCAAAAGGTATGTCTGAGGCCATGGACAGATCAACCGGAGGAAAGAACGCCCTGGCCGAGGTTATCCATGAATATTTTCTGGTTTGCAACAGAATGAGCGATTTTATCTTGCTCATGTATAGAGAAACAAAATCACTGCCATCCCAGTGGCGAAAAAAGGTACTTGAAAATGAGCTTCGCATTACTGGTCTTTTTGTTGATGTTCTCGCACAACTGATCGAATCCGGCGATTTGCCCTGGTTAGACAACAAATCAATTGAGCTTGTAGCGCATAATATTTCGGTTTTAGGACATATGTGGACTTTCCGGCGCTGGTTTTTATCCAGATATTACACCATTGAGGATTATATTGAGCTTCAGACTGAATTTATTCTTGGGATATTTTATGCCAAAGATAAGAAAAAACAGCATTAATTTCAAAGTATTAATATAAGCAATCAGGTCTCTTTTAAAAATCAAAGGAGTTAGAATGAACGCTGATTTATACATGCCTGAAAATAATATAAGGGTTGTCACAGCCACATCGCTTTTTGATGGTCATGATGCATCGATAAATATAATACGAAGACTGCTTCAGGATACAGGTGTAGAAGTTATTCATCTTGGAATTAACCGGTCGGTTCAGGATGTTGTGGAAGCAGCAATAGAAGAAAATGCCCAGGGTATTGCCGTATCCTGTTATCAGGGGGGGCATTTGGAATATTTTAAATATATTGTTGATCTTTTAAAAGAAAAAGGCGCTTCTGATATCAAGGTTTTTGGCGGAGGCGGAGGCGTTATTGTGCCGGAAGAAATCAAAGAGCTGGAAGCCTACGGCGTTACCAAAATATATTCACCAAAAGACGGTGCAAGCATGGGCCTGCAGGGCATGATTAACCATATGGTTGAAAAGATGGATTGCCCCGCGGTCAAAGATCAAGCCTTTGATTTTAAAGAACTGTCAACCGACAACAAGCTCTTGATTGCAAATCTTATTTCAGCCATAGAGCTGACAAAAACCAAAGACAACAATAAACTGGCCTCTATTATGTCTCAGCTTTCAAAGCTGAAGGCCAGTCATAAAACTCCTGTAATAGGTATTACCGGAACCGGTGGATCAGGAAAATCTTCACTTACAGATGAACTGGTTTTGCGTATTCTTCATGATTTAGAAACAGTTAAAATAGCAATAATGAGCTGCGATCCTTCGAGAAGAAAAACCGGGGGAGCTCTTTTAGGCGATAGAATACGCATGAATTCCATAGGAGGGCAAAGAGTTTTCATGCGCTCTTTTGCAACCCGCAAATCAGATTCGGAAATCCCGGATGCTTTACCTGAAGCCATTGAACTGGTTAAGGCCGCTGGTTTTGATCTGATAATAACGGAAACAGCCGGGATTGGACAGGGAGATTCACGAATTACCGATATGTCCGATGTCTCAATTTATGTTATGACCAGCGAATTTGGAGCTGCTTCACAGCTTGAGAAAATAGACATGCTTGATTATGCGGATCTGATAGTTGTTAACAAATATGAAAAACAGGGCAGTGAAGATGCGCTTCGTGATGTTCGAAAACAAATACAGAGGAATCAAACCGCATGGGATAAAACACCTGAAGAAATGCCTGTTTTCGGAACAATTGCTTCACGATTTAATGATGACGGGGTTACTTCACTGTATCACGCACTGCTTGAAACACTGACAAAAAAAACGGGTATTAAATTTAATTCCAGTATTCCAAAATCAAAAACAAGAACATCAAGCCGCAAAACAACCATTATACCTCAGGAACGAATCCGTTATCTTTCTGAAATTGCCGATACTGTGAGGGATTATCATAAAAAAACATCCGGGCAGGCAAATGAGGTTCGCAGGGCATGGCATCTGGAAGAAACCATTAAAGACATAAGCGCTGATAATCAAAATAAAATTTTATCGGATATTATTGTCCAGCTCAGGGAAGAAGCAACAAAAGCCAGAAAATCAATAAGCAAAGATACTTTACGCCTTTTTGATGAATGGGAAAATATTAAAAAAACCTACAAACAGGATGAACTGGCATATAAAGTCCGTGATTGTGAAATCAGGGTACCTCTATACGTTGATTCGCTGGCGCGTACAAGGATACCAAAAATTATGCTTCCCTCCTTCAGTGATCCCGGAGAAATCTTCAGATGGCTGAGGGAAGAAAATATCCCCGGACACTTTCCATATACAGCGGGTGTATTTCCGTTAAAAAGGATTGACGAAGAACCCACACGCATGTTTGCCGGAGAAGGAAACCCGAACAGAACCAACAAAAGATTTAAGCTTCTGTCAGCGGATTATAAGGCTAAACGACTTTCTACTGCATTTGATTCTGTAACTCTTTATGGATATGATCCTGACAGGCGTCCTGATATTTACGGAAAGGTGGGAACATCCGGAGTCAGCATATGTACTATTGATGATATAAAACTGCTTTATAACGGGTTTGATCTCTGTTCTTCAAATACTTCGGTTTCCATGACAATAAACGGTCCGGCCCCTATAATACTTGCCATGTTTTTAAATGCGGCAATAGATCAGCAGATAGATAAGTTTCAGGCTGAAAACGTAAAAGAACCTTCAGATGAGCAAAGGGAAAATATCCGTTCTGCTGCATTGTCAGCCGTACGCGGAACTGTTCAGGCAGATATTTTAAAGGAAGATCAGGGACAGAACACCTGTATATTTTCCATTGAATTTGCATTAAAGATGATGGGGGATATCGAGAAATTCTTCCTTGAAAATGATGTTCATAATTTTTATTCTGTTTCCATTTCAGGCTATCATATAGCAGAGGCTGGAGCAAATCCGATTACTCAGCTTGCTTTCACGCTTGCGAATGGTTTTACCTATGTTGAATATTATCTGTCCCGAGGCATGCCCATTGACCGGTTTGCGCAGAACTTATCATTCTTTTTTTCAAATGGAATGGATCCGGAATATACTGTAATAGGCAGAGTAGCCAGACGCATATGGTCTATTGCACTGCAAAAAAGATACAAGGGCTCAAAACGGGCTCAAATGCTTAAATATCACATCCAGACTTCAGGCAGGTCTCTTCACAGCCAGGACATACAATTTAACGACATCCGAACAACCCTGCAGGCACTTTGTGCTATTTACGATAATTGCAACAGCCTTCACACTAACGCCTTTGATGAAGCAATTACCACTCCAAGTTCTGAATCGGTAAGGCGTGCGCTGGCTATTCAGCTGATAATAAACAGGGAATGGGGCCTTGCAAAAAATGAAAATATGAACCAGGGCAGCTTTATGGTAGAAGAAATGACGAGACTTGTTGAAGAGGCCGTGCTTGCGGAGTTTGACAGAATTACCAGACGCGGAGGAGTTCTCGGGGCAATGGAGACAGGTTATCAGCGAGGTAAGATTCAGGATGAATCCATATATTACGAAATGTTAAAACACGCTGGAAAATTTCCGATCATTGGTGTGAATACTTTCATAGATAAAGATTCAGACATGGAAGATTTAATGCCATGTGTCGAACTCAGCAGAGCGACAAACAAGGAAAAAGAATCTCAGCTTGTCCGGCTTGGTGAATTCAAAAAGAAAAATCATAAAAAGGCGCCGGTAGCTCTTGAACGTCTTCAAAAAACAGCCCTGTCAGGAGACAATGTATTTGCTGAACTTATGAATACCGTAAGAGTATGCAGCCTTGGTCAGATTACACAGGCGCTTTACGATGTGGGTGGGCAGTATAGAAGGAATATGTAAGATAAAGGTAACTATTCAGCCACAGATTTACACAGACTTGTCCGCCTTTTGAGGATGACCGCAGACAGGTTTAAATACAGTAACTATTCAGGCACAGAGGGGCAAAGGCACAGAGGGGCATTGATTTTTGCCAGACCTGCAAATCTCTAAAGGAACGTCGAACATCGAACATCGAACTTCCAACGTCGAATTAAGGTACGCCTTCGGCGTTTCAATTTTATTAAAGAAATGAGCGACCCGCCCGCCTCGCCTGAAGGCGAAGCCGATGGCGGGCAGGAGCGATATCCACATTCGATGTTCGATGTTGAGCGTTCGATG
>CAYYMU010000066.1:0-10199 GCA_964472445.1 uncultured Desulfobacteraceae bacterium | reverse complement strand
TTTAAACTCTTGCAGCATTTCTCCAGGCAAAACCGGATAACTCTGACCTGGCCCTGAGGACCAGGTTTTTCAGGGTAAAATAAAATAAAATTTAATTGAGAATAGGGTTGCTCAAGGATTTTTTCAGTTGCGATCAGGTTTAAATGTGTAATTTTCTTTAAAAAACTGGTCCACATACCATTCAACCCGCCCGTCATCTGCCAGTACCATATCTAAAAGACGCACCGAGCCCAGGAGTCTTCCTAACATGTCTAACTTGTCTTCAAGAACATGGCTGAGATATTTTTTCAACTCTCCCTTTACCATATCCCCGTTGCGTTCGACTCTGAAACCTAATTTTTTCAAGACCATGGCTATAAGCAGAGCGCGTCTTGATCGTCGTCCGATATCTGCTGCGCCCCCTTTAAATGAAAAGATAATATAGTTGTCATTCACATGCTGACCGCAATAGGTATCAACAGTTGCAAAGTGATAACCCAACCGCGAATTGAAATTGAGGTATTGACCTGATATAATAGCATAGTTCGGAGCACCCATTCGTCCTTCCTTTAAAGGGTCACGTAATACTGATTCAGCCATTATTGAAGCAAATCCTCCCCAGCTCACGCCCACATCATTTGTCCAGTCCACGCCCTCATGTTTCATTCCTTTAAGAAGTGCCTTTAAAGGCACACAAGTTAAATTATTTTCTTTTGCTTCTTTTGCATCCGGATCAATTAAAAGGCCCTCACCAAGATCGATCACATAGATATTCAAAGGCAGATAAACCCTCAAGGGTATTGAAATGTTCTTTTCGGGGTTTAAATCATCACTTATTCTGAACATATTCTGCATAGCCTTTTCGTGTGCAAATCTTATAATATCATGAACAGTATGGCATCCTTCAGAACTGAAATTATCTTCTTTTGGATCTGTAAGATTCAGTGGAGAAATACTTTTAAGGGCTAACTGAGCTGTTTTATAAATAGGACTTCCCTTCATGGGATTATAAGGTTTCTTGTTTTTCAGCAGAGATTCGACCCGCCCCTGATAAATCTTTCTGTTAGTAGAGTCCACGGTAATCTCCTGCCCGTTGGGAATGATGCGTGTTGCACAATCAGTACCCACAAGAGCAGGTATATGAAATTCCCTTGCAACAGTTGCCATATGGCCTGTGACACTTCCAACATCCGTTACAATAGCACGAATACGGCTCATCAGTGGAACATAGCGGGGTGAAGTCTGACGAACGATTACAATGGCTCCTTCAGGAACATGATGCATATTATGCTCTGACTCAAGGATGTATGATAGACCTGTTGCGGTTCCGTCATAAGCTGATGCTCCGCCTTCAAGTAATACAGGAAAGCCGGAGACTGACTCTTTAATATCAGGACCTGTTTTTACCTCGATTTCTGCTGCACCGTATTTCTGAGATTTTCTCAAAGGCCTGGCCTGAAGAATATACAGCTTATCATTCTGGTCAATAACCCATTCAATATCAAGAGCATATCCATAATGATCTTCGAGTGTTAAACCATAATGAAAAAGTGTTTTTATCTGTTTCTGATTAAGACACAAGATGTTTTTCATATCATCTTGAACAGACTCTTCCATGATCCCATTGATTGTATCTGGTCTGAGCAAAGTTTTCTTAACTGCTGTTTCTGAAACTTCAACCTTCCCAGAAGTTTTATTAATCTGAAAAAAATCAGTATTAATTGACCCGTCAACCACACCAACTGCCAGCCCCCATACCGCGCTGATTATAACCACGGCATTACGACTGTTCTTTGGATCAACAGTGTACATTACTCCGCTTACTTTAGCATCGAGCATCATGACGCAAGCCACGCTCATAACAACATCCTGATCTCTGTATCCTTTTCTGCGCCGGTAAAAAATAGCCCTGGGATTAAATGTGCTTGCAACAACCTTTTTGTATGCATTTATCAGGTTTTTTTCATCTACATTTAAAACTGTTGAGTGCTGGCCGGCAAAGCTGGCCTCGGAATCCTCACTGGTAGCACTGCTTCTCATGGAAAAACGCAGGCCTTCCCCGATTTTTTCCTTTAAATTAATGGCTGCTTTAATTATAGATTTTTCAAGACCAACAGGAAGCTTTTCCTCCATAATTCGGTCTTTTATTTCCTGACTGACTGCCATGAGTTTTTCTGTATCATTGACATCGATATTTCTGATTTTTTCGTCGATTAATTCCGAAAGCCTGTTTTGTTCCAGAAAATACTGACATGCATACGCGGTAACTGCGAATCCCTGGGGTACTGGCAGGTTAACTCTGTTATATATCTCGCCCAGATTGGCAGCTTTACCACCAACATCATTGGAATTTTCCAGGCTGATTCTTTCAAGCGGCATTACAAAATCAGTTTCTTCGATTTTATTCTGGCAATTAAGCTGGCCAAGAATTTTCTCGGAAATCTTTCCAGCTATCGCGGGCAGATTTTTATATTTTCCTTCTGACATTTCATTAAGATCATCTATAATTAAAAGGACTTCGCCTAACAGTATTTCCGTTTGATTCAAAAGATATGCTAAGGTAAAGGGCTTGTCATTATAAAGGATTTGCTCCAGATCTGAAATGATTCTCAGGCATTGGTCATTTGCAGATAATAATCTTTTAAAACTGTCATACTTTTGATGAAAAACACTCTTGTTATAAGAAACAGCATCAGCGCCTCGGTTTTTACCACTCCGGTTAAAAAATTTAAACATATAGTAACACTCATTTAATATTAAGGGGTTAAAGAAGATTCTAAAATCAAATTCAGCATATGTACTGTGCTAATCAAATATTCATTCTTCCAATTCTTGACTTTTGTCAACAATAAGGGCAGGATTTATTTTTTTATAAAAAAGGAGAAGCTATGAATAAAATAATAAGTATAATGCCGTGCCTTGATATGAAAGAAGGCAGAGTTGTAAAGGGAATTCATTTTGTTGAGCTTAAAGACGCCGGCGATCCAGTAGAAAATGCGATTATGTATCAGGAAGAGGGCGCAGATGAGCTTGCCATGCTGGATATAGCAGCTACTGTTGAAAACAGAAAAACAAGACTTGAATGGGTAAAAAAAGTTTCATCAGTTATTGATATTCCTTTAACAATGGGAGGCGGAATATCCACGCTGGAAGATATTGATATGGTACTGGAAGCTGGCGCTGATAAAATAGCAATGAATAGTGCTGTCGTAAAAAATCCCGATCTAATAAGAAGTGCATCGGAAAAATTCGGTCCGGAATGTATTACCATTGCTGTTGATGCAAAAAGAAATAAAAAAATGGCATCCGGCTTTGAGCTGGTTGTCTCAGGAGGCAGGAAACCAGTTGGTAAAGATGCTGTTGAATGGGCAAAAAAATGTCAGGAAAACGGAGCAGGCGTGATACTTCCAACAAGCATGGATGGCGATGGAACTCAGGAAGGATATGATCTTGAATTTACAAGAGCAATTTCAGATGCTGTTGATTTACCGGTTGTAGCATCAGGCGGCGCAGGCAAGCTGGAGCATTTTTATGATGCAGTTGCCCTTGGAGGCGCGCAGATACTTCTTGCTGCTTCCGTATTTCACTATCGTCTTTTAAACATTAAAGATGTAAAGGCATATCTTAAGGGCAGAGGATTAACTGTAAGGAATTAATATAAAAAATCGGTCATATTGAGAAGCAGATATGTACGCTAATCTCTTTTTTTCACCTCTTGTATTTCGATAATTTTGCAGAGGTAATCGAAGAGATTAAATTATCAATGGAGTAGAAAAAAAATCGGAACCAGGCATTTTATTAAAAGCTCTGCAATGCTTTGATTACAGGGTATATTAAACCAACGATCAAGAGCAGAGTAATTACTGGTCGATTAATGTTTTGCCATTTATAATTTTTTCTTCTGATAGCATCTACACCATGATTAATTCCGGAAAAAAAGAAAAAGAAAATGAAGGCAAACAGTATAGCCAATTCCGCTTTGATGCCAAAATCACTAATATAAACAATAATTGCTGTTGTTGCATAGGATAGCAAGGCAATTGCAGACTGCCTTTGATAATTACTCCCTACTTCGAAGCCCTTTAGTTCAGCTGTCTTTTTGGCAAAAAATATACCTTCCAAACCGGATAGTCCTGCTATAGCAACGATTATAACAGGAATCATGAAATGTAATTGGGCAATGGGATTATAACCATGTGAAAAACCAATTTGATAGCCAAAGTAAAACGCAACTGAAACGCTCGCAATTCGTATAATATCTAATAACTGTAACAACATGATCTACTCCTGTTTTTGCCGCCGCCGGGAAACGATTGCTGGAAAATATGTGGTAAATATTTCATTTTCTTGTTGGGTTAACGAAAAGTTCACCGGCCCACTCGGCGAAGCCTTTGTGGGTCGGGTGAAACGCCTGGTTGGCAGATCTATGTTACAAAAATTAATAATGATACCGGGCTTGAACAAAATCGACTCTTTCATGGCCGACCACATAAACAATGCGATGCTCTTGAGTGATTCGACGAGACCATACACCTGATCCAAGAAACTTTAAGGGCTCTGGTTTACCGATACCTTGAAAGGGGTCCCGCATAATAGCCTCAACTAATTGAAATATACGAAGTGCGGTTTTTCGGTCAGTTCCCACCCAATATTTTAAATCTTCCCTGAATTCGGCTTGGAATACGGATTCTCGTTGTGTTTTGGATTTTGTTTTTTTCTTTGGACCTTTACTCAAATCCAACCTCGTTGCGAAGTTCATCGATGGTTTGAGGTGCTCCTGATGCCTTTTTTACTTTATCGAGAGCAGAAAGAAGACGCTTAGCATTTTTGGGTGAACGAAGTAAGTGCGCAGTTTCAAGGATACCTGTTAACTCGTCAGCGTTTATAAGGGCGACGTCTTCATTCCCACGACGTTGAATAATAACAACTTCACGATTTTTAGTAACTTCATCCAGCAAAGATGCTAACTTTGCCCGAGCATGTGTATATGTTGTTTGAATTGCCATATTTGCCTCCGTATAAAATGTACAGAAATACTGTACATAATACACTGCTATATGTCAACCTGAAAGATCGTTTTGATCATGAATTCCTGCCAACAATTATTATCACGAAAATATTCTAAATAACGTTAATAAATTAAAAGTTATCTTGATAATTTGCAAATTATTTTAATATATTAGAAATCAAATTTCTTTAAAGGTATTTTAAACTTCTATATTTATTTCAAATGTATTAATCTATCCAATGAAATGCTTCTCAGTTTGCGAATTGTGTCGCTGAGGAAGAGGGGAGCTAAGTTCTTTTTAAGTTCGAGATTTCAGATTCAAGGCTGCGAAGCAAAAAGCCCCGTCTTTCATTTTAATGAAAAAACGGGGCTTTATTTTTCTGCAATGCAATGGCTTGTCAACTGATCATCCTTTGAGACCTTTGCAAAAGGGCACTTTTTGCCCTATTTCGGCGTCAGGCTCAAATTTCAATCCTCGAAATATTCAATATATTCCTGCGGTTGAAATTTTCGTCTTCCTTGAACTCGAACAAAAATTACCGTTTTGCAAAGGGCTCCCTTTTTTAGACTTTCAAAATCAAATCAAAAGTAACTCAAAATACTATATATCCTTTTAATATAATTATTCAGAAAAATGCTTGAATTTATTATCAATAATGTAATGACATGTCAAGTTATTTACTTATTTATGGACGTCCAGTAGGTGCCCCGAATTAAGTTGCGGGCAGGTAAAATGAAAAAATAGAAACCTGATGGTTACCTGGATCTGATATTTGCAAAAAAGGAAAACCCGCTCGACCCTGTCCGTCAATCTTGAATGACATGTTCGCTGTTAAGCGTTGAATTGTGGTGATGGAGTATATTTTTCGGAAACGGTCTTACTTTTTTCCACTCTTGTGATTCTTTTTCTGCTTGCCATAAGTCGAAATTTTTCTGCAAATTTAACCAAAAATCCGGAGTGGTATCAAATGCACGGGATAAGCGCAAAGCCATATCTGGCGTGATCGCGCCTCTTTCATTTATAATTTTAGATAATGTTTTCCTGGAAATACCAAGACTTTCAGCCATATACCTAATCGTAATGGATAATGGCAGAAGATAGTCTTCTTTTATTATATTGCCCGGGTGTGTCGGGCGTCTTGTCATTCTTCTCATTGTTTTGACCCCCTAATGGTAATCATCATAATCGACAATGTAGGCATCGCCATCAATAAACTGAAAAAATAGGCGCCAATTACCGGATACTTTCACTGCGTGAAAACCTTTTTTATCGCCACCCAATTTGTGAAGGAAAGAACCCGGGTAATTTATATCCTTTATGTCACTTGCGGCATTAAGCCTATCAAGGATTCGTGCAAGCCTATTTGCATGCTCGGGTATAATGCCTTTCTTGCTCCCAGTGTAAAAATAGTCCTCTAAACCTTTATGTTTAAATGATTTTATCATCAGCGTTATGCGTAACCCAAAAGGTTACATTTGTCAAGATTATTTTCACAGCGAACGAAGCGCATCACAGGTGAGGCGCGTACTTTGAGGACTGACAGGTTCGTTCTTTTATTCAACAATATGCATGTTGTCGAAATCCGTCTTGACAACGTGACAGGAGTGGTCTGTCCAAACGCAGGAATATGCATGAATTTGACTGTCGTGATAACTTTCAGATAGCCCGCTTATGCGATTGAACCCTTCCTGACCTGCCCACAGCAGGCAGGTAAACACGGCAAAAACCAGGATTTTTCCAGATTGTCGTCTCTACATCAATTCTTATCTATTTTTTACCCCTATATATACAAATACATCCGCGGCTTCTTGAACCACGGATTAGAACCGAGCCTTCGACTCTGTTCTAATCCTTTTAATATAATTATTCAGGAAAATGCTTGAATATATGATCAATAATGTAATGACATGTCAAGTTATTTACTTATTTATGGACGTCCCGTAGGTGCCAATTCAATATTGAGATGTCAAACCATAATCACAATTCAAGCTTTGACCCCGTTCACTCTCTCTAATTCTTTTTTAACAGCAAGGCCTATTTTTTCTAAGGTATAGGGCTTTTTTATATATTTACTCGCGCCTAATTTTTGTGCTTCCTTTACGCGGGCTGTCTCAGAGAAACCACTTGCGATAATTGCTTTCTGGCCGGGATGTAATGCCAGAATTTCCCTATATGTATCAAGACCATCGATTCCCGGGTCCATTATCATATCCAACACCAATAGATCAGCTGAATTGTCACTCATGTAATCAACCGCTTCTTCACCACTTGAAACCGTTGCAACAGAGTATCTCAATTTCTTTAAAATTCTGGATGCAATTTCACGCTGTTCTTTAATGTCGTCTACTACCAAAATTGTTTCCCCATTACCCATATATTCTTCTATTCGGATGGCGTCTTCTTTTCTCACAATTTCCTTCCTCGTTACTGGAAAATAAAGAGAAAATGTCGATCCTTTTCCTTCAGTGCTTACAACATCCAAATATCCTTTATGGTCTTTTACTGTCCCCCACACCACCGCCATGCCTAATCCTGTCCCGCTTCTCCCCATCACTTTTTTTGTATAAAAAGGCTCAAATATTTTTTCTATATCCAAGGATGAAATACCTATTCCGGTATCTGATACTGTCAGGACAACATAGTCTCCTTCTTTGATATTATCATAACCCCTTATAGGTCTATCTATATACTCGTTATTTGTTGAAATGAATACATTTCCGCCATCGGTCATAGACTCTGCCGCATTTAAAACCAAATTCATGACAGACTTTGACAAATGAACCGGAGATCCCGAAATATTTAGCAGGTTACTCTCAAAATTGCTTTCAATTTTAACGTCAGGGTGAAACTCTTTCAGAATTTCACATTCTTGTGATTGAAGATAACTTTCTATGATTTGATTTAAGTTCGTGACCTGAGTGGTAACAACCCCTCTTCTTGCTAATGTCAACAAGTCCTGGACAATAGAAGCGGCCATTTCCCCCGATTTTTGAATTGCTAAAATGGATTCTCTCAGGGGGCTGTCCTCTGGAATTTCCATCAGTAACAGGTCCGGATAACCTACAATACCACACAAAACATTGTTGAGATCATGAGCTACACCGCCTGCTAAAGTGCCAAGGGCCTCCATTTTTTTAGCTCTTGCTAGTCTTTTTTCGCTTTCAATAAGCTTCTGGTTAAGGGCTGCTAATTTTGCTTCTGTCTCAAGTTTCTTCTCAAGACTGGCCAGTTTCCTTTCAGCCTCAAGTTTTTGCAGAGCTTGAATGGCAAGTATTGAAAAACGGTGAGCTAAGGTAAGGTGATCACGAGAAAAATGGCCCCTGCTGGAATGTGTACAAATGAACAAGGCTTTTTGCTCTGAAGAGCGTATCGAAAAGTGAAGAGCAGATTTTACTGAATCTCTTATAAGTTTAGGCTGAGAGCACCATTCGGATACGAGTTCCGTATCAAAGACAGCCACGGGTTCACCTTCTATAACGCGTCGGAACATTGAGTGTGGTTTCCAAACTGTAGTGCTGAACAGCGTATCAGAGGTGGCCTGAGTCTTGAATAAGCCATCATCGACTTCAGTCAAAACGAAAGCCGCCTCAAAGTCCAACGGCTTCCGCATGACATCAAACAGTCTAAGAAACAACTCTTGCGGATTCTCGGTAAACACAAGAACACGCAAACCTGCCAGAAGAGCCTCAGCTGTTTGGCGTTGCAGTGCTTCACGGTTTCTGGCGTCTTCCAGGTTTAGTAGTGCTTCACGTAGTTCTTCTGATTCGCCCATTGCCTATTCCACTTTCCGTGTGCCGAAAACTAGCACCGCGATCATCAAATTACCATGTCTGTTTTCGCCACCAATAAAGCATCCCTGTTCACCCAGGGTGAAAGAGCATAGGAATGGAGCATGGTACAATCCTGTTTGTAGATCCGCCACAACCTCATCCAATCGATCCTGAATGCTTAGCATGCAGCCTGTACAGTAAAGCACAAAAGCACCTTCAACTTCCTCCTCATTTAACTCTGCAGCCTTCACTGCTACGCTGGCAACTCTTCCCGCCCTGGTCGCCAATCTATCGCGGTTCCCTGTCATTAATACCACCTCATCACCTTCGCTGATATCAGTAAAGAGCAGGAGTCCATGATCAGCTAAGATTTCTGCGGGGTAAGACAATCTAAAATAGGAGATATCACCGAACTGTTTTACAGGCCTGCCAAGGGGACTGAAGGAAGATGCCGGGACCAGACTTCCTCCCTCGGGCAAGACATTGTCAAGCAACCCCTCTGTCCATTCGTTATAAACCTGAACAATGGGCCGGCCGTCAACCTCGTACAGCACTCGCCCCTCAGCCCGGGTCACAATGCCCCGATGTCTTGTTGGTTCGTAACCGCTATGGAAGGCATATCCTATCTCACATGTCGGGAATAAAGTAGCCACTGAAATGGCTTCCCTGCAAACAGTGTCATTACCAAACTGTTGCCATTGGCCGCTCATATCGTTGTCAGCAGATGTGCCGCCAATTATGGGGACTTTGGAACCGAGGTGCTTCTCTATCGCTCCGATTACTCTTTCTTCTTCCCCTGGGTAACTGGTTATAATGATGGCGGATGGAAGTTCACCAGGTCGACCGGAGTTTGAAAGCGCAGTATTAAGTGCGGACATAACCGCCGTTTCTGGATCACCCTTAGCCTCGGCAATACCAACCCCGTATCCGCCTTGCGGATCAAGCAGTCCCAAAATGCCCAATCCTATTCCTTCGTGGCTATGAAAGCCAGCATCTGTTATGACTCCAAGGCAGGATGTGCCCCCTTGAAGAGGCACGCCAGGTGCAAGTTCACATAAACGTCGAACCAGACTTTCATTGTCATAATCACATGAGCTGTGTACCAGCATAAGTTGGGGAACACCCCCCAATTTCTCAAATAACATCTCATATGCCTCGGTAGCAGCCCGATCTGCATCTGACTGAGTAGACCATGCAGAAGCTATTTTCATGATATTTCTCCTTATAAACGTTTGCTGAGTTCGATTTCCTAATCAAAAGCCTCATTTCGTGCTTTTTCAATGTATAACAATTATTATCACGAAAATATTCTAAATAACGCTAATGACGCTAAAAGTTATCTTGATAATTTTCAAAATTATTTTAATTAATTAGAAATTAAATTTATTTAAAGGTATTTTAAACTTCTATATTCATTTCAAATGTATTAATCTATCCAATG
>CAYYMU010000065.1:0-10220 GCA_964472445.1 uncultured Desulfobacteraceae bacterium | reverse complement strand
GATTAATCTGAATCCCAAAAATGCTCACAGAGCGAACAAATTTTACTTTTTACGACACCATCATCTTTAGAGCTTTAAAAAATAATTCCCGGGTCTGTTTAACAGGAAAACTTTTTGCTATTTTTGAAAATTGGTGCTAAACGACTAAAGTTTTTAACTTCATCTCAAAAAGGATTAAAATATGCTACTTGATGCAAAAATTCCCGGAGGGCAGCTAACAGGAAAATGGGATAAATATCTTTTTGAACAGAAGCTTGTAAATCCTTCCAATAAAAAGAAATTTAATATTATTGTTGTTGGAACCGGACTTGCCGGCGCCTCAGCATCCGCTACTCTTGGTGAACTAGGCTATAATGTAAAAACCTTTTGCATACAGGACAGCCCCAGAAGGGCTCACAGTATTGCGGCTCAGGGAGGAATCAACGCTGCAAAAAATTATTCGAATGACGGCGACAGTATATGGCGTCTTTTTTATGATACCATAAAGGGCGGTGATTTCAGATCAAGAGAAGCCAATGTATATCGCCTTGCTCAGGTAAGCAACAATATCATCGACCACTGTGTGGCTCAGGGCATACCGTTTGCACGCGATTATGGAGGTCTGCTGACTAATCGATCTTTTGGCGGAGCACAGGTATCAAGAACCTTCTATGCGCGTGGTCAGACAGGGCAGCAGCTTCTTCTTGGAGCCTACAGTTCATTAATGCGCCAGGTGGGGGCTGGAAAAGTCGAAATGTTCCCACGCAGGGAAATGCTTGAACTCGTTGTAATAAAAGAGCAGGCCAGAGGAATTGTTGTCAGGAACCTGATTACCGGCAAAATCGAAACCCATGCCGCAGATGCAGTTGTTCTTACCACTGGCGGCTATGGCAATGTTTACTATCTTTCAACAAATGCAATGGCCTCAAATGTTACCGCTGCTTTCAGAGCTTACAAAAAAGGCGCTTTTTTTGCCAATCCATGCTTTACGCAAATTCACCCAACATGCATACCTGTTCATGGAACATATCAGTCAAAATTAACTCTTATGAGTGAAAGCCTCAGAAATGACGGCCGTGTGTGGGTCCCTAAAAATCCCGGAGACAAGAGAGCTCCAGGCCAGGTACCGGAATCTGAAAGAGATTATTATCTTGAAAACAAATATCCTTCTTTTGGCAACCTTGTTCCCAGGGATGTGGCCTCACGCAATGCTAAAATGCAATGCGACATGAACAAGGGGGTGGGTGAAACAGGGCTTGCCGTATATCTTGACTTTGAAGACGCTATTAAAACACACGGCAAGGATGTTATTGCAAAAAAATATGGTAATCTTTTTCAGATGTATGAAAAAATTACAAATGAAAACCCCTATGAAAACCCTATGAAAATATATCCTGCTGTTCACTATGCAATGGGCGGTCTGTGGGTTGATTACAACCTAATGTCCACAATACCGGGTCTTTTTGTTCTTGGTGAAGCCAATTTTTCGGATCACGGCGCAAACCGTCTTGGAGCCAGCGCTCTGATGCAGGGGCTGGCCGATGGATATTTCATATTGCCTTATACAATCGGCGGATATCTTGCAGGAACCAATCTGCAGAAAACAACTGCCGATTCTCCTGAATTCAAAAATGTTGCATCTGGTGCTGAATCACGCATAAACAGGCTTGTGTCAATAAACGGGAAACGTACTATTGATGATTTTCATAAGGAACTCGGTTCAATTTTATGGGAATACTGCGGCATGTCACGAAACACCAAAGGGTTGCTAAAGGCACAAAATTTAATCAAAGAATTAAGAGAAGAATTCTGGAAAAATGTTATTGTTCCGGGTTCACGCAACGAATTCAACCAAAGCATTGAAAAGGCCGGCCGGGTCGCAGATTTTCTTGAATTTGGAGAGCTTCTTGTAATTGACGCCATGACGCGTAAAGAATCATGCGGCTGCCACTTTAACGAAGCATATCAAACTGAAGAAAACGAAGCAAAACGTGATGATAAAAACTTCAGCCATGTTGCTGCATGGGAATTTGCAGGAAATGAAAAAGAACCTGCATATCACAAGGAACCTCTTGTTTTTGAAAACGTAGAACCAAGTCAAAGGAGTTACAAGTGACATCGACAACAAATACAAAAAACATTAATTTAACATTAAAGATATGGCGCCAGAAAGGGCCTGACAGCAAGGGTGCATTTGAAACATATCATGCAGATAACATATCAACAGACATGTCTTTTCTTGAGATGATCGATGTCATAAACGAACGCCTTACGCTTGAGGGAAAAGATCCAATTGCGTTTGACCATGACTGCAGGGAAGGAATATGCGGAATGTGTGGAGCCATGATAAACGGACGCGCTCATGGGCCGGAAAAAGGAACAACTCTCTGCCAGTTACATATGAGACATTTTAAAGATGGAGAAACACTTGTAATTGAGCCCTGGAGGGCAAGGGCATTCAAATTGATTAAAGATCTGGCGGTAGATCGCAGTGCTCTTGATAAAATCATACAGGCAGGCGGCTATATCTCAGCAAATACAGGAGGAGCGCCTGATGGAAACGCCATCCCCATATCACAGGAAACAGCAGAAAAAGCAATGGATGCAGCCGCATGCATAGGATGCGGTGCATGCGTTGCAGCATGCCCGAACTCATCAGCCATGCTTTTTGTAAGCGCAAAGATTTCTCAATTTGCCTTGCTCCCACAGGGAAAACCCGAGGCAATGCTTCGTGTTATGGCTATGGTTAAGGAAATGGATAAGCTTTGTTTTGGAAACTGTACAAACCACAGAGAATGTGAAGCAGAATGCCCAAAAGAAATCTCAATAGTTAATATCGCCCGGTTGAACCGCGAATTTATAAAGTCAGCCCTTTTTTAAACCGCTTTATAAATATCAATTTGCAAAAATGTCTTTACCTCATAAGCCAGCTACATCCTTACCACAATGCTTGCAGACCTTGGCTCTTTTCTTTATTATTTCAGCGCAGAACGGGCATTCTCTTGTATAATTCTTTTCATGAATTTTTTTGATGGATTCATCTAACTGTTTTTGAATAAGATCATTTCCGAATTTTAAATTTCTAACAGGCTCGATTGCTTCAATGCCACCAATATCACCAATCATCTCGGCTGCTTTAAGTCTGACTTTGGCTGGCTCTGTTGAGTCTAAAAGCAATCTTAATACCGTGACCTGATCCTTTTCAATATAACAGCCGGCAAGAATTGAAAAACCTTTCTTGATAGATTCTTTTAAAATCTCCTCCTGCATAAGAACCTCGTCATCAACAACCTGCCCTGATCCTCCTGACTTGCCGAATACAGGCATGCATTCAAACTTCCCTGACCTGGGATAACACATGCATCTGTAAGATGCATTATGTCCGAAATTTTCCTGTACACTATCCCATCCCTTTAAATATAACGGGCACTCATCATTAAAACACACAAACAGATAAGGTTCTCCCCATCCAAGTCCGTCTCCCATGGGAATAGAAGGCACTTCCCACAAGCTCATTTCCTTACTGCAGTGAGGACACAAGGGTTTTTCCTGATCTAATATTTTTTCTAAAACTTGTTCTTTTGTTTCAAAATTCATTAGTTTTTCCTTCGCTTATAGCTTTTAATTAAACTTGGAAACCTTTAAAAAAAGTGCTGGATTAAACAGCAAAACCGATAAAATTATTTATGATAAAAAATGGTGGAGGCGGCGGGAGTCGAACCCGCGTCCGGTAATGTTCCACAAAGGCGTCTACATATTTATCCCAAGCTTTAAATTTCGCCTGTTCAAGTCTCCCTCAGGCAGGATACTTGAAAGACTATCCTGTAAAATTTCGCCAATCCTTTAACAGGAAATCCAGTTGGCTATCCCACTAATCGTCGCCCTTACTGGATGCGCAGGAATAATCCAGCAGAACGTTAGCCGTCTAAGCGGCTAAAGCGTAATTATAATCGTCTGCAATTATTTTAAATCCCCGTCTTTTTTACGAGCGGACGAGAGCTCGATATGCAACCTGAGCTTCGCTATCCCCGTCGAAGCCGTTTCGCCCCCCTTAAAAAATCTTATCTTTTTAAAAGGCTAACATAACACCTATATTTTAATCAGGCATCTCTATTTTGTCAAGGATTGTCCTTTCTCTCCCTATCAAGGTCTCTTTTTTCATCACGCTTTTTAATAGATTCACGTTTGTCGTATTTGCGTTTGCCTCTGGCAAGAGCTAATGTAATTTTGGCTTTACTGTTTTCAAAATAAACCTTTAGCGGTATCAGGGAAAAACCCATTTCATTTACTTTGCCATAAAGCTTTTTAATCTCATGCTTATGCAAAAGTAGTTTTCTGCGTCTTAAAGGATCATGATTTTCATGGGTTGCATGAGAATATGGACTGATATGCATTTGATAAACATAGACCTCGCCCCCTTTAATTCTTGCATATGAATCTTTTAAATTAGCCCGGCCAAGTCTAAGCGATTTGACTTCAGTTCCAAGCAGAACCATCCCGGCCTCATAGGTATCATCAATAGTATAGTTATGCCTTGCTTTTCTGTTTTCTGTAACAATTTTGTTGTGATTAATTACCAAATTCATCCTATACTATTCGAGACCTTTGCAAAATGCCCCCTTTTGCCCAATTTTTGCGTCAGACTCAAATTTTAAGCCTCGAAATACTCAATGTATTCCTACGTTTAAACCTGATTTAAAATTTGGTAGCCTTCCTTAAACTTGAGCAAAATTGAACATTTTTCAAAGGTCTCTATTCATGATAAATTTTATCATAGAGAATGCTTCCATATTTATCCCGCAATAACCTGGTTACAGCCTTTCCCGACGTCTGTTTAAGAACATCCTTCATAAAAAGTTTGATGTCAGATATTTTAAGCGATTTTATCATGCTCTTAACAGCAGGTATTGACTGAGGGTTCATGCTCAGTTCGTCCATGCCCAGCCCTAAAAGCACAGGAATATAAATCGGGTCGGCTGCCATTTCACCGCACATAAACACCCTTATTCCTTTTTCACGAGCCATATCTGTGACATGTTTAATTGCACGAATAATAGCGGGATCAAGAGGATCGTACAGATAGGCAACTTCGCTGTTTCCTCTATCTATTGCCAGTGAATACTGAATAAGATCATTTGTTCCTATGCTGAAAAAATCAGCATTTTCTGCCAGCACATCTGCCATGATTACAGCCGAAGGCACCTCTATCATTATGCCGACTTCAATATCTCTTTTAAAAACTGCTCCTTCTTTTTGAAGAGAATCAGCAACTTCTTTTAAAATACTCTTTGTCTCAAAAACCTCATCAAGATTTGATATCATGGGTATCAGTATTTTGACATTGCCGTATGCAGCAGCTCTTAATATCGCCCTGATCTGAGTCTTGAAAACTTCAGTATTATGCAGGCAATATCTTATTGCGCGAAGCCCAAGAGCAGGATTTATCTCATCGCTTTTAGCAAGAGATGATATTGCTTTATCCCCGTTTATATCAAGAGTACGTATAATTACTGGTTTCGGTGCCATTACCTGCACCACATCCTTATATTTATCAAACAGATCCTCTTCACTCGGGAAAATAGAGCTGTTTAAATATTGAAATTCGGTTCTGTAAAGTCCAATACCGTCACCGCCATGATCAATAACAGAAACTACTTCCTCCGACAGCTCAATGTTACCCATAATAGGCACTTTGAATCCATCGGCAGTTTTAGCAACAAGATGACTTTGCCTTGCAATAGAAGCCCTGTATTCTTCATATTTGATTGTACACTTTTCATACTTTATCAATGTTTCATCTGTTGGATGTATAATTACTGTGCCGGTAATACCATCAACTATAATCAAGTCATCATTTTGAATTTTTTCTGTCGCCCTATCAAGCCCTAAAACAGCAGGTATTTCAAGAGTGCGTGCTATTATACTCGTATGCGAGGCCTTCCCTCCGCGATTGGTAATAAAACCTTTAATCTTTTCCAGTTGTATCTGGCTCGTCTCAGCAGGTGAAAGATCGTGTGCAACAAGTATAACACGTTTGCAAATATCAGCAATATTAACCTGTTGTGCGCCGACGAGGTTTTTCATTATACAGTCAGACACTTGAACAACATCTGCAACCCTTTCCTTTAAATAGGAATCCGACATGCTTTGAAACGTTGATTCCAGGCCTGATACTACCTTCTTAAGGGCCCATTCTGCATTTATAAATTCGTTTTCAATGGTTTCAATGGTTTTGCCGTATAGCCTCTTGTCTTTTAACATCGCAATATGCGTTTCAATAATATAACTATGCTGCAAATGCTCTTTATTGGAATCTTTAATAATTGCGCCAAGTTCATCCTTTGCTTTTTTTACGGCAGCCCTGAACCGTTTTATCTCCTTCTTCAGATTCTCTTTTCCGATGAAATATTTTCTGACAACATCGACACCCTCTTTATCGACCATATAAGCCTTCCCTATGCATATGCCGGGAGAGGCCCCTATTCCGTTTAAAACTATCTCGTTTGTATCATTATCCATCATAAAAACTTATTCTCCAAAACCTCTTTTTATGAGCTTAATAATTTTGTCCAGGATATTAATATCTGAATCCTTATCTGTTTCCAGAGTTATTTTTGTTCCTTTTGAACAACAAAGAGAAAGAACATCAATAATACTTGATGCATCGGCCCTTTCTTTTCCCTTTATAAGCCAAACTTTTGATTCAGCCTTTTGTGCAAGTTCTGCTATTTTTGCGGCAGACCGCGCATGAATGCCAAGTTCATTTATAACAACGATATCTCTTGAAAGTAAATTTTGCAGAATATCCCCTTTTGCCAAAAACTTTTTCTTAACTTGAATTTTACTTTCAGGCAGCATAAATCAAACTTTTTGCGAATTCATTACTAATAACTGAAATTTTACCATAAATAAATATATTATGATATTAAAAAAACAGGCCAAAGGGACTTTTTATGACACCATCAAAATTAAGCATGGCGTTTTTAAGCCTTTTCTGTGTAATTTAAAACAAGATACTTAACAAGACAATTGCGCAGGCATTACAAATTTGTTAGGAAAAAATATGCGACATTTATCAGTAATAAATTCAATTTCATCAAACAGGTTTCCCTCATGTGTAAAGGCAATGATTTTAGCCGCTTGTCTGGCCCTTGTATTTTTCAGCCCTCGGGCAGGTGAATGTAAGGATTCGGCTGATAATTTCGATATATCACTGGATCAAATTATGGAGAAGATTGAAAATAAATATAATACAAAAGGTTTTTCAGCAGAATTTTTTCAAAAATCGACTATCAAGGCGATTAATATTACAGATACTGCCTCTGGAAATCTTTTTGTTAAAAGCCCTGGCATGATGAGATGGGAATATAAAGAGCCAGACAAACAGCTTATAATTACAGATGGTAAAAAATTATGGGTTTACAGAAAGAATGATAATCAGGTTATGGTCGGAACATCACCTTATTTTTTTGGAAATGGAAAAGGCGGTGGATTTCTTTCAGACATGAAAATTATAAGACAGGAATTTGATATTACACTGGACACAAAAACAGATAACACATATTATATGTTGAAACTCATACCAAAAGAAAAAATGTTTGATATTTCTCTTGTAAGTCTTTGGGTTTCAAGAAATAATTTTAATATCGTTCAAATAGCAACATATAATTTATATGATGATGAAACAAAGATTTATTTAAAAAATATTAATTTTAAGAAAAATATCAACGACTCAATGTTTTATTTTACAATCCCTGAAGGAGCCGACATACTGCAGCTTGATAAATAGACAATTATTCAAGGGTTCGAGTAAAAAAAAAACGATAGCTATTAAGGATCTGCAATAAGATGGAAAAAAAGATAAAAAATCTGTTAAAAAAAAGAAAAGCCATAATACTGGCTCATAATTATCAGCCCCCTGAAATTCAGGATATTGCCGATCTTTGTGGAGATTCCCTTGAGCTGAGCATAAAGGCATCTATGACCAATGCTGAAATAATTGTTTTTTGCGGCGTAAACTTCATGGCTGAAACAGCTTCAATACTGTCTCCTGAAAAAACAGTTCTTTTGCCTTGCAGAGATGCCGGCTGTCCAATGGCCGACATGGTGACATCTGAAAACCTGAAAAAAAAACTGGGCAAACTTCCACCCATGCCTGTGGTAACCTATGTGAATTCACCTGCGGCTGTTAAAGCTCTGTCAACAATCTGCTGTACATCAGCTAATTCTGTGAAAGTCGTAAACAGCCTTAATGAAAAGGAATTGCTAATGGTTCCTGACAGAAATCTGGCACAATACACAGCCTCAAAAACAAACAAAGAAATTCACCTGTGGGATGGATTTTGCCCTTTTCACGACAGTCTTACACCTGAAAAGGTCCTGAAAGTAAAAAATATGCAACCAGACGCACTTTTTATGGCGCATCCTGAATGCAGACCAGAGGTGCTGAAACTTGCCGATGCTGTCGCAAGCACTTCAGGAATGCTTAAATATGCGTCTGAGTCTGAAAGCAAATCTTTTATTGTCGGAACAGAGGTGGGTATGCTTTATCCATTAAAAAAGGCGAATCCTGATAAAGAATTTTATCCGGCTTCAGAAGATATGCTTTGTTATGATATGAAAAAGATTTCCCTTAACGATATCATAAAATCGCTTGAAACAATGGAAGGAGAGGTTAAGGTGCCCGAAAATATCAGGCAACCCGCGTTAAAAGCTGTCCAAAGAATGATAGACCTGTCAAGCCGTGACTAATTCATCGGGAATATCTGCATTTGTATAAACCTTTTGCACATCATCACAATCTTCGAGTTTTTCCATTAATCTAACCATCTGCTCTGCTTCTTTTCCTTCAAGAGACACCAATGTCTGTGGCAACATAGTAATTTCAGCCTCTATATAATTAATCAAAGCATTATCTACTGCGACCTTTACTGCATCAAAATCATCTGGTTCAGTTATTATCTCAAAGCTGTCATCATTGTCCCTTACATCATCTGCTCCTGCTTCGATGGCCATCTCCATCAATTTTTCCTCGTCAACTGCCTTTTTTTCGATACCTATATAGCCCTTACTGTCAAACATCCAGGATACACATCCATTTTCACCGAGATTTCCACCGCATTTATTGAAGATATGGCGGATATCTGCAACTGCTCTGTTCTTATTGTCTGTAAGCGATTCAATCAGTACGGCAGCTCCACCAGGCCCATATCCTTCGTAAGTGCTTTCTTCATAATTGACCCCTTCTAACTCGCCCGTTCCCTTTTTAACTCCTCTTTCGATATTATCCTTTGGCATGTTTTCGCTTTTCGCTGCCAGAATAGCTGTTCTAAGTCTTGGGTTGCAAGCAGGATCTCCACCCCCTGTACGTGCGGCAACAGTAATTTCCTTGATAAGCTTGGTGAAAACCTTACCTCGCTTTGAATCTGTAATCCCTTTTTTATGTTTTATGGAAGACCATTTGCTATGCCCGGACATACTTACCTCCTGTTCTTTTTCTGCATAATATATTCTTATTTATGTAGAAAAAATGCAATATTTGTCAAGAAAAATGTAATTATTCAGCCGCTGATCTACGCTGATAATCACTGATTTTTTCAAATCCTATTATGTAAATCTCTCTACTCGATTTTCTGGTGCTTTCCGGCTTGAATATTTTCTGTTTTTTAAAACTGGTTTTTACTAAATCTAAAAAGTTGTTAAAATCTTCTCCCTGAAAAATCTTGCACATAAATACTCCCCTATCAATCAATAAAGTTTCAGCAATCTTTAAGGCAGCCACAGAAAGATTAAAAGACCTTACAGCATCTACGTTTTTGTTGCCAGTCGTAGCAGGAGCCATATCGCTCATAACAACATTAAAATTTTTACCAAGAGATTTTATAAGCTTTTCATTTTTTTCATCAATGGAAAAAATATCGTTGACATAAACCCTGACATTTGACTGAAATTTTGATAATACTGATTTTGATAAAGGCTTTAAATCTATCCCAGCTACCTCCCCTTTTTCTCCAGTCAAAGTTGCTGCGTAAAGAAGCCATGACCCTGGACAACACCCAAGATCAAGAACCCTGTCTCCTTTTTTTATTATTTTATATTTATTCTGTATTTCCTTAAGCTTATACACAGATCTCGCGGGATAGTCCTCTTTTTTCGCCTTTAGAGAATAGTGATCAGACCATTTGTTATTTTTAGTTTTTGATTTTTTCATCTTTTTTTAATTTTATCAAATCTTATGGCCT
>CAYYMU010000064.1:3235-10403 GCA_964472445.1 uncultured Desulfobacteraceae bacterium | reverse complement strand
CTTTTTACGAGTTTATCAATCATGAGACCTTTTAAAAACACTAAAGTATAAATGTGGCATACAGTTTTGAATAATTCCATCTTCAAGCAGCTTCAGAATATTGTTGGCAAAACAAACTGCACAAATGCAAAAGAGGATCTGGCCTGTTACGCTTATGATGCAACAGCACGAACCTACATGCCTGATGCTGTTTTATTCCCCGAAAACACCTCTGAAGTATCTGCTATATTGAGCCTCGCCAATCAACATGGATTTTTTGTTATCCCTCGTGGTTCCGGTTCCGGCATGACCGGTGGATCCCTTGCAGTCAGCGGAGGTGTTATCATCGCCATGACCCGCTTCAACCAAATTCTGGAAATCGACAGGGAAAACCTTATCGCCCATTTAGAACCAGGAGTTATAACCGGCCATTTACATAAGGCTGTTGAAAAAGAATCTCTTTTTTACCCCCCGGACCCATCAAGTTCTGAATTTTCAACTATGGGTGGAAATCTTGCAGAATGCGCGGGAGGTCCGCGTGCTGTTAAATACGGTGTAACTCGTGATTATGTACTCGGCCTCGAAGTCGTTCTCCCAACTGGAGAAATTATTAATACCGGCGTACAAACCGCCAAGGGAGTAGTAGGATACGATCTCACCCGCCTGATTGTAGGATCTGAAGGCACACTTGGTGTAATTACCCGTATAACAGTCCGTCTTTTACCTCTGCCCAAAGAAATAAGAACGATAACCGCTGTTTTTGATAAAATAGAAATCGCAGCCAAAACAGTATCAAAAATCATAAGAAGCCTTATAATTCCGCGAACTATGGAATATATGGATAATGCCTCAATAAGATGTGTGGAAAACTACCTTAACATCGGTCTCCCTGTCAAAGCAGAAGCATTACTCTTAATAGAGGTTGACGGTAATGAAAATGAGGTAACACAGGCTGCAAATGAGTTAAAAAATATCTGTATCAGTTGTGGGGCGATCAGCGTTAAAAAAGCTGAAACCAGAGAAGAATCAAAAGATCTATGGAAAGCACGCAAGGCAATTTCTCCTGCGCTTTTTACCTATGGCCATGATAAAATCAATGAGGATATTGTGGTCCCAAGAAACAAAATACCCGATATGGTAAAAAAAATAAATGAATTAAGGGTAAAAACAGGCCTGTGTATAGTTAGTTTCGGGCATGCAGGTGATGGGAATATTCATTTCAACATAATGCTGGACAAAAAAAATAAGGACGAACTAAAAAAAGCGGAGGAAGTCATTGATACTCTTTTCGATTATACCCTTGAACTTGGAGGAACTATTTCCGGCGAACACGGAATAGGTATAACCAAAGCACCTTACATTAAAAAAGAAATAAAAGATGTTGAGCTTGCTTTAATGAAAAACATAAAAATTGTTTTTGATCCCAAAGGAATATTAAACCCCGGCAAAATCTTTCCGCATGAAGTTTAATTGAGGCCTAACCCACAGATCATGTTTTCCATGTTGGAATAAATGTTTTTACTGTATCTTTAAAAACATCCCTTCCGAAGATGTAAGATCTTCCAGTATCGCTGTGCGAATGTTATTTTCGCTTTCAATTACGCAACGTAAATTTATTGAACAATATTTTTTACAGATTGGGTCCTCTATGTTGAAATCCCCGAAACATCCTAAATGATCATTATAAGAAACTTCTTTTTTTTTCATATAGTCATCCTATAACAAAGTATTTAAAGCAAATTAAAGTCAAAAACACTCTGCTGTCCTTGAGGGGAGGCCTGCAGTGATACAAAGCCATCCTGAAAAATTCCAATTTAATAATTTTAACATACTATATACTAATATCAAAAAGTCAACATTAACTGGTTATTAAGGCTTGCATCTTTTCAAGAAGAGGCCCCAGGGTTGACTCATTGTCAGCTGAAACAGCTATCCCGTTAAGCAGCCTGGTCTGTATATCGACAACCTCTGTGTCAACAAGGTCCTGTTTATTTAAAACACAAATTAAAGGAATATCGTTCAGATTAAGATCACATAAAATTTTTTCAACAGATTTAATATGATTTTTAAAATACGGGTTGCTGATATCTATGACATGAAGAAGGAGATCCGCATTTTCAAGTTCTTCAAATGTTGCATGAAAAGCAGCCATAAGATCTTTTGGAAGATTCTTAATAAAACCGACTGTATCGGTTATAATAACTTCAATATCTCTTGGAAATTTCAAACGTCTGCTCGAAGGATCTAAAGTGGCAAAAAGAAGGTTTTCCGTTTTCACATTGCTCTTTGTAAGTGTATTAAGAAGTGTTGATTTTCCGGCATTGGTATATCCTATTATAGAAATAACAGGAATGTTCCTTTTCTGCCTTTTCGCCCTTTGTTGTCTTCGCTGTTTTTCTATAAGAAGTACTTCTTTCCCCAGCCTTGTAATCCTGTCCCGGACACGCCTCCTGTGTATCTCAAGTTTTGTCTCGCCCGGCCCCCGGCCGCCTATTCCTCCGGTTAAACGGGACATGGCAGTGCTTTTTGCAATAAGCCGTGGAAGCAAATATCTAAGCTGGGCAAGCTCGACCTGAAGTTTTCCCTCCCTTGTCTGGGCACGTTGAGCAAAAATATCAAGGATCAGCTGGGTTCTGTCTATAATCTTAATATCTATTTTGTCTGAGATTGAACGCATCTGGGATGGGTTCAACTCCTGGTCAAAAACAATAAGTGTTGCCCCTTTCTTGAGAACCAGAATAGTCAGTTCCTGAAGTTTTCCAAGCCCTATAAGAAATTTTGAATCAATTTTTTTACGCTGCTGAAGGATGAGGTCTAACACATCTATGTTGCTTGACAATGCAAGCTCTTTAAGCTCTTCCAGAGACTCCATGGCCATATGTCTCGGGTCTGTTGTAACGCTTACGAGTATAGCCTTTTCATCTCCTGAACCTGCCTTATATAAATGCACTGTATTAGCAAGCTCTGCTTCAATTGCCCTTATAAGTTCAAGACAGCCTATGTCGAGTTGACCTGGATCTAAAGAATCAAGTCTGTATTGTTTTTCTTTTTGAATCTCAGGGAGTATATGCCCGATATGAACCTTGCCGGGAAGGCCATCTGCTGTTATCGTCACTGCGGCAATCATATCCAGTCTTAAAAGGACAAGGTCCGTAAAATCATCTTTTGTAAGCGGTTCGTTTTTCAGGTGTGTATGTATACATCTAAGCCCTCTGAGACGGCCTGGAGCGACTCGGTATTCGCTTATATCCGGAATTAATATACTCTGGTAATCCCCTATGATTACACGTGCTATATTGCCGGAACGCTCTACAAGAATGCCTATTTGACGGCGCATCTCATGGGAAAGTTTGCTTATTTCACATGCAATATCAAATGTGACAACAAACTCAACCGGTATGCGTCGACGATAAAGATTTTCAAGCCTTTTGATCTGATTTGCCTTTAATCCGCTGGTGTTTCCGAAAAGCCTCTTCATAAATCTTTCATATCATAGCTGTCTTCTGATGCGGGATTTTCAAATCTGGTATAAGAAGTTAAGAAGGTTAAAGGCACCCAACCAATGGGTCCATTCCTCTGTTTAGAAATTATTAATTCTGCTTTTCCTCTGTTTGGATTGTTTTCATCCTTATTATATACTTCGTCTCTGTAGATAAAAGCAACAACATCTGCATCCTGCTCAAGCGCTCCTGATTCTCTTAAATCTGACAGCTGAGGCCTTTTATCGGTTCTTTCTTCCAGCTTCCTGTTAAGCTGAGAAAGAGCCAGCACTGGAACGTCGACTTCCTTTGCCAGGGCTTTTAATGATCTCGATATTTCTGAAATTTCAAGATCTCTGCGTTCTTTTGAAAAGCTGCTCTTCATAAGCTGGATATAATCAACGATAACAAGACCAAGCCCCTTGTCTATCATTAATCTACGCGCCTTGGCTCGTATTGAAGTCGCTGAAATATCGGGAGAGTCATCTATATAGATCGGCGCTTCAGACAGAACGCCGGCGGCCTCTGTGAGCCTGTTCCAATCATCCCTGCTAAAAAAACCTCCCTTTAAGCGGTGTGAATCAATCCTCGCTTCAGCACAAAGCAAACGCATGGAAAGCTGTTCCTTGGACATCTCTAATGAGAATATCGCAACAGGAATATTACTGTTTACTGCAACATTTCTTGCTATATTTAAAGCCAAAGCAGTTTTGCCCATGCTTGGACGTGCGGCAAGAATTATAATATCTGATTTCTGCAAACCGGATGTAAGGCTGTCAAAACGACTAAAACCGGTCTCAACACCAGTCAGCAGGCCCTTATTTCCCTCGCGCTCTTCAAGTGTGTCAATATTCTTGCTTATAATTTCGCTTATAGGATAAAAGGCATGTTTATTCTTGTTTTCCGATATTTCAAAAATTGATTTTTCAGCAAAATCTATTAATTCATCAACATCTCCGCGATCTTCAAAACATTGCCTGATAATTTCATTTGACTTATTAATAAGACGCCTTAAACATGCCTTGTCGTGTATTATTCTGGCATAATGCTGGGCGTTAACAGCTATGGGAACAGTATCCACAAGCCTGGCAAGATATGTAGCCCCGCCAATTTCGTCAAGACGGTCCTGCTGCCTTAGAATGTTAGCAAGTGTTACAAGGTCAATAGGGTCACTCTTTGCAAAGAGTTCGAGCATTGCTGAAAAAATTTTTTGATGAGATGATTTATAGAAGTCTTCAGCAGAAAGAATTTCAATAATATCAATAAAGGTAGTGTTGTCTATCAGAATTGCGCTGAGTATTGATTCTTCTGCCTCAAGATTCTGCGGAGGAACTTTATAAAGAAAAGGATCTTTTTTGATTTGAGAGCGGCTGTCGGCCATTTACCTCTGTAAAAACCAAATGATTAATGTTTTTAAAAAATTGATAAGCTCGTAAAAAGCTGGATTATGCCGCTTCGCGGTGCTACAGAAAAAAATAACTTTCAAGCATATCAAAAATCATGTTTCAATGTCATTAGCTCAGACAATTTTATTATTGATAACCACGAACACGAAGGATCTTTTTCTTTATCTTCGATTACTTCGTGTTCTTCGTGGTAAATAATATCGAAGTACGCTCCATATAACACAGTAGATGGGCCTTTTTACGATGCCATCAATTTTATTCGGCCACTATTTCTATTGTTATTTCAGGTTCAATTTCTTTATATACACGGACAGGAACCTTATAAGTACCTATAGCTTTAATAGGTTCTTTAAGCAATATCATATTTTTCTCAATCTCAACATCCTGCGCTGCAAGGGCATCCATAATATCACGCGTAGAAACAGAGCCATATAAACGGTCATCTTCACTGACCTTTACTGTTATCCTGCATACAATATTTTCAAGCCGTTTAGCCATCTCCCCGGCAAATTCTTTTTCCTTTGCTATCTGGAGCTCAAATTTAACTTTTTCCGTCTCCAGTATTCTACGATTTTGAGGAGTTGCCTTCACAGCCTTTTTCTGAGGCAAAAGATAGTTTCGAGCATAACCGTCCGCCACTGTTACTTCGCTGCCTATTATGCCCAATGATTCTATTGTTTCTTTTAAAATTAATTTCATATACTACCTCTATTTATACTTTTAATAAATTCCATAAAAACTATTACTTAAATCAGATGCCCTGCTTTATTCCTATTTTTCTGTAATTCAGCCAAATATCAGAAAAGCCAAGGCATATAATTATAGGCACTATAATCTGCTGAACTAAAATAAGAATGTATAAAAAAAATCTCACTACGGGTGGAAAATGTTTTTTTTCAAAAAAAAACGAAACAATGGCCATACCCTGAAAAAAATATATCGTCATAAAGATGATAAGTCCATTCAAACTAATCATCTTTATGGTTCTTTCAGGTAAAACGAGCATCAACCCGCATCCTATTGCACCCCAGACAAAAGAATCAGGGACTTTCCACAAGTTTAACGAGCCGAAATCAGGATAAAAAAGACCCCTGGCCTTTAAAATCGGTTTTGCAATAAATAAAGTTATCAGGGCTATAAAAAAACTTGAGACCATTGCCATTGCTGGAAAAATTCGCACGATAATATATTGCATGTTTTCAAGTGAGCTTGCAAATATGCTGACGGTTTCCTCTGGCATCCCCATCTTTTCATATAAAGCAATTGTAAGCTTTAAATTTTCCGCAATATATTCCGATATAAAGGCAATTACCCTGACATTAAAAATACTGCTGTAAAAAAATAACCCAAAAATTCCCGCAGATAGTACAAGGCCGCATGAATATAAAACCGTCTTGCTGATAGAAAGGTTAAATTCTATAAGTTCGCTAAGAACAAAACCAAGAAGTAAAAGTTCAATTAAAAAAAATACGTCAAATGATATTCTACCGACAATCAAAACCATCAAAATGATTGACGCAACCAATACTACGGCGCCGGCTTTTCTACCAAGCTTTGAACGATAAAAAAAAATCGGCAGGGGGATAAGCAGAAAAAAAAATAAACCTATAACCGGCAAATATAACGACCCAACAAATATGAATGTTGTAAGGGCAATTCCTTTTACTATATCAATCGATATATTGTCTTGAATGGTTTTAGGCATTATCCCTTTCTCTTTTGAGACAGCCTTTGAGACCTTTGAGAAAATTCAATAATGAAAATACATGAAAATTTCTAATTTTTGAATTAAGCACCGAATCAAATAAAACAGGCTGTTTAACAAAGGCCTACCCTGTAAATCTTTAAATATAGTCTAACGTCCCAACATAAGGAAGAAGTGCTATTGTACGGGCACGTTTGATCGCATGCATCAACACACGCTGGTGTTTTGCACAGGTTCCGGATATTCGTCTCGGAATAATCTTTCCCCTTTCTGTTATAAAATATTTAAGTGCTTTTGGGTCCTTATAATCTATTTCCAGATCGCTGTCAGCGCAGAAGCGGCAAATTTTACGGCGGTTATATACTTTTCTTTTATTATTATTTTTATTCCGGTCACTACTATTTCGTTTTTTTGAGCTATAAGAAGCAGCCATTTTATATCTCCTCCTTACTGATTTCAGGTTGAGCTGTTACGATCTCTACTGGTTTAGATTCGCTGATTTCAGGCTGGCTCTGCTTGTCTTCCGGCTTAGATTCATCAGCTTTATCCTCAGCATCACTTGATTTATCATCAGAAGCTTCAGCTTTGCTTGCTGCTTC
>CAYYMU010000064.1:0-3135 GCA_964472445.1 uncultured Desulfobacteraceae bacterium | reverse complement strand
GCTTCAGCCTCAGCAATCTGCTCCTTTATTTTTTCAATATCAGCATTCTTGTCAAACAGGATCGTCATATATTTTAAAATCTTGTCATCAATACGAAAAAATCGCTCAATTTCATTAACAAGATCTCCGGTCCCGCAAAAATCCAAACGAACGTAATATCCACGTGCTCTTTTCTTGATCTTATAGGCAAGCTTCCTGTCGCCCCATTCATCAATGGCTACAAGAAAACCACCCTGCTGTTCAAAAAGATTTTCCAATTTTTCAAAAACAGGTATCCTTTGCTCCTTTGAAAGATCAGGATCAATAATAATAATAGTTTCGTACCTTCTCATTTAACCTCCTTTTGGATATTAAGCCCTGGCAACTATCAAGACCTTTGTTAAACATTCTTTTTGCCTTATTTAAAATTAAACATTTTTCAAGGGTCATTCATTCCAGAGCAAGGAATTGGTGGGCCGTGTTGGAATTGAACCAACAACCTACTGATTAAGAGTCAGGTGCTCTGCCTAGTTGAGCTAACGGCCCTCATATTGAGACCTTTCCAAAGGTCTCCAATAAACATAAAAATCAAAAGAGATTCTTTATCAAGTTAAAGATTAATTGTCAATTTTTTTTGAACGTTTTTTTTTAAGATAGATTATATTTGATTTTTTCGTGGTTTTAAATTAGAAAATTAAAAAAAGCAACAAGTGCGCTTATATAAACTGCAAAAAATCTCGAAAAAGGATAAATTAAATATGAATTTCGAAAATTCTCACAAATTATTCAAACAGGCTTTAAATTACATACCAGGGGGCGTAAACAGCCCTGTTCGCGCCTGCAAGTCAGTAGGCATAACACCTGTGTTTATAGATCATGCTGATGGAAGCACGGTTGTTGATGCAGACGGCAATAAATATATAGAGTATATCGGCTCATGGGGCCCAATGATACTTGGCCACAGACATGTATCGGTTATCAGGGCTCTTGCATCGGTTTTAAACCAGGGGACAAGTTTTGGAGCGCCGACAGAACTTGAAATCAAGCTCGCTAAAATGGTTATAGATGCCGTTCCTTCAATAGAAATGGTCAGAATGGTAAACTCAGGGACAGAAGCCACCATGAGTGCTATACGTCTCGCGCGCGGATTCACGGGCAGAGATACGATAATTAAATTTGACGGGTGTTATCACGGCCATGCAGACTCCCTTATCGTGGAAGCAGGATCAGGCATTGCCACCCTGGATATTCCCGGAAGTCCCGGTGTGCCCAAATCTTTTATAGAACACACACTCTCACTTCCATATAATGACATTGAATGCGTTAAAAAAGTTATGAAGGACAAGGGAGATAAGATTGCATGCATAATAGTTGAACCTGTTGCCGGAAATATGGGGCTGATACCAGCTGTTGACGGGTTCCTTCAGACATTAAGAGAACTAACTGAAAAAAGCGGGAGTCTATTAATATTTGATGAGGTTATGAGTGGCTTCAGAGTAGCATACGGAGGCGCTCAATCTCTTTACGGAATCATTCCGGACATAACATGCCTCGGCAAAATTATTGGGGGCGGGCTTCCTGTAGGCGCTTATGGAGGCAAACATAAGATCATGGAGCATATAGCTCCTCAGGGGCCGGTATATCAGGCAGGTACTCTTTCAGGCAATCCTCTTGCAATGGCAGCTGGCATCGCAACTCTTACACAGTTAAAAAAACCGGGATTTTATGAGGCTCTTGATAAAAAAGCTGAATTACTTTTAAATGGTCTTAAAAAAGCAGCGGAAAAAGCGAATGTAAAGGCAACTCTTAAAAGAGTAGGCTCAATGATGGGGTTTTTCTTCACTGATAGAGATGTCAATAACTTTTACGACGCAAAAACCTGTAATCTTGATCTTTTTTCAGCATATTACAGGGGTATGCTCGAACAAGGAATTTATCTTGCACCTTCGCAGTTTGAGGCCCTTTTTATTTCATCGGCTCATAGCCTGGAAGATATAGATAAAACAATAAAAACAGCGGAAAAAGTGCTGGGTTCTCTCACGGAATAGACTTTAATCTGCCTACCGACATATCGTGCAGAGGAATCAGTATGTCTGCCATCTCCTTTATTTTCTGAGCAGAATCATAGGCTTCGATTACATTTATATGTACGCCTGAAGCAATGGCAGGGCCAGTTGGCGGAAAATTTTTCTCATTACAGCAAAAACCTGTGATAATAGCCTTTCCTTTTGACGTGTTTATCGCAACAGACTGCCCGCCCACGCTGTGGCCTGGTGTAAAAATCAAATCAATGCCGTCAAATATTGTTGCATCACCATTCACCTCGATCACATTGACATCATCAAGAACATCCGGATAATACCTGTGATCAATTGGATGAGGATTTTTTAAAAATTCAAGCTCTGCCTTCTGAACATATGCATCCGCGCCGGCACATTTATAATCATTTTCACAATGATCATTATGAAGATGAGTGTGAATAATCACATTAATATCTTCTGGTTTTAGATTTACAGTTGCAAGAGCATCTTCAAATTCAAGTATTTCAAAGCCGCAGCGTTGTCTTAGTTCATCAGAAACAACAAACTGCTCAAGTCCTGTATCAACGATTATATTTTTATCACCACCTTTAATATAAAAAACATAAATCGGAAGAATAATTCTTTCACCATAATCGTGAAGATATGTCATGACCCCCTGATCTGTTTCATTAGCTCCTACAACAAGCGGATGTATTGTATATTCACGCATGACAATTCTCTCCTTTTATAAATTTTTGCATTCAGTTTTTTTGCTGGTTCAGACTTTATTATATTTTGATGAACTCGTAAAAAGCTGCATTATGACGCTCTACAGCACTTGAAATTAGAATAACTTTAAACAATCAGTCTTCAGTTGTGATTAAATTAAAATTAGAAAACTGTTTGAATGTATTAAAAATCGTTAGCAAAGAACCTGTTGATATATTGTTATTAATAAAAGATTAAATCATCAGCATAATTGCTGTTTTTATTATGGCCGGTTCTTTGTTTACGATTTGTTATACATGAGTTTTTTCTGGTTTTAATTTAATTATAACTGTTGCGATAACCGGCAAAAATTACAGTTGTGTTATTCTAAAGTCACGATTTTAGCTGCAGATGGATAGGTAAAAAG
>CAYYMU010000063.1:0-10608 GCA_964472445.1 uncultured Desulfobacteraceae bacterium | reverse complement strand
AAAGCATCCTGATGTAATCCCTGGTTGTCTTTCTTCCATATCCTTCTGCTATATTTTTCTTCCTTGAGCGCTGAGGGTTAACGCTTCACTGCGTGTCACTCGAACCCTTGAATCCTTGACCCCTTGTACCCTCTGAGACTACTCCCGCTCAATTAGAAATAACCCACTTGTTTTAGCTTCTCGCCAGAGGCGAGCAAGAATTGACTACAACTAATCGGGAGATGATCCCAATATTATAACTTATCGGAAAGCAACGGATTCTACAAGTAGCAAAAGCAGGTCTGACCCTTTTTTTTGAATTTGAGCAGGATTTCGACCGTTACATCCGGTCAAAAAACTAAGCAAGTATATCCACCAAAAGCAAGATGCATAATCCAAGAAACAGAAACAGTATACAAGGCCAGGTTTCCGAGTTTGTTCGCACAATATAACGGCCCGGGCAAGCTAAACAATCGGGACTATTTCCGCTTTAACATCGGCAGGTTGGGCAAAATACATCCACGAAGAAACCAGTATTTCGGCTCCCGCTTTTGTGTAGGCCCCGGCATTTGAATCATTGATTTTACCAGCGGCAATCATGGAAATGTCTGGGTTTAGCCGTTTACATTTTTGGACACAGGCCGCAAAGTTTTCCGGTGACATTTTGTCAAGTTGAACGGCATCCGCTCCTGAATTGGTTATGGAAATGGCCTGATCTTCAGTATGAGCTTCTACTACAATTTTACGTTCTTTCTGTTTTTGCTTTATTTTTGAAACAATTTCGGAAAGTTTTTCATAACCTCCGGCAAACAGCAAATGTTCCCGAAAAATAAGGATGGTATCAGAAAGTCCGGTACGGTGAGGGATACCCCCGCCAGCCATAAGCGCTTTCAGTGCTATTTTTTTAATATAAGGAGGGTGTTTACGGGTTCCGGCAACTGTCACGCCAGGGTTTTCTTTTCGGGCTGCCGTAACCAATTGTTTTGTACGATCTGAAATCCCGGATGCAAATTCGATTAATGCCGTACTTGTCCGCCAAATTGAATGGACGGATGCTGCATCACCTTGAGCCTCAAGTATTTTATCGCCAGTCTTGACTTGCGTTCCCGAAGAAACAAAAGAGGTAATCTGCAAATTCAGTTTTTTATAGAGTCGTACAGCTTCTTCGGTACAGCAAACTATCATTGGATTACGGGCCAGCAAGGTAATTTTTGCCTTTTGTCCAGACATCTCCATCAAAAAGGTTGTTAAGTCGCCCATTGGGACATCGTCCTCTAAAAGACGGTCAATTTGGTTTTCGGTAAAATAGATCACAGTTTTCATTCCTCGGTTTACTGACAAGGTAATGGTTTAAATCACTTTAGGGTTGTATCCCCCGCATCGAGACCTTTGAAAAATATCCTGCGAAGATACCTCGCAGCTTGCGGCGGGGTAGTTTATTTCCATGGACATGCCTTATTTTATATTGCTAGCGAGACTGTCGAAAAACCCTAAATACTACCCTTTTTGCTTTTCTTCTCTTTTTTCTCACTGCGCTTTTCTTTCAATGTTTTTTCTGATTTTTTCTTAACTGCTTTTTGAGCATTTTTCCCTTTAGCCATGAATTTCCCCTTTGTTTTGATTAGTTAAATATAATTATTAATTATAATTTCACTATACTTGATGAAGCCGTAAAAAGTCCCTTTAGTCTGTTATTTCGAGTGAAACGAGAAATCTTTATTTTGCAACCTGTTGAAAAGATAAGATTTCTTCCTGCGGTCGAAATGACACATTTGATTAATCTGACTTTTTATGAGTTCATCATAATTAATGTTATACAAAAAACTCTGTTTTTGCGGTAACAGTGGTTTTAATGTCATCAAGAGTATGTTTTAGAGCTTCAATAACATTATCCCTTATATCGCCGGCAACAACAAGAAACATAACATCCTCGCCAATAGCCAGGTCTTTGTCTTCAGCGATTTCAACCAGTATTTCTACAATGCCCGGTCTTTTTTTATTTTCTGTTATAACATTGCGAAGTTTTTCGTGATCTACTGCAACCCTGAGCCCTGATACTTGACGGCCGTCACGTGATGTACTTCTCACAACTCCGTTATGGCAAAGAATCATACCTGTTTTTTTATAATCCGGATGTTTTTTTACGGAATCAATAATACTGTTTAAATTCATAGTCACCTCTTGTTTGATGGCGTCGTAAAAAGCCCGCATCCGCAGTTAAATTCGTAATTTTTTACGAATACGTCTTATTTAAAAGTATGTGGGATAATTTTTTCTGCTTTGAGCAAATCTTCAGGAGTGTTAATATTAAAAAATGATAATAAATCAGGATCATGTGTCCGCAACAGCTTTTCCGAAAGTTTTTTTACGCGAACCTTTTTAAAAATTTGGCTGATTTTAAGCTTGTTTTTTAACAATTGTCTTTCAACAGTTTTAAAACATTGTTTTGAATATACAGCGCAGAGAGGCTGAAAACCTTCTGATGTCTCGGGTAAAACAATATCTGTTTCATTGTCGATGTTGCTTATAATAGCCCTGGCCAGCTCTATTTTCAGAAAGGGTGTATCGCATGCTATGAAAAAGGAATAAGGATTTGTAGAATAAAAAAGACCTGCATGTATTCCTGTTATGGAGCTTCTGATTGGTAAAAGGTCGGTAACGATATTTAAATTCCATTCCAAGTATTGCGCAGGATCATTAGTGACAAGAATAATTTCTGTAAACAGCTTGCTAAAAACTTCATATATATTATCAAGTATACACTTTTCCCCGATAGATATAAAAGCTTTATTTTTTCCTGAAAAACGGGTGCTTAGCCCGCCAGCCAGTATTACACCGCTGCAAGGATGCTTCATTCTAAAGACCCCATACGATTTTTTACTAATTTAACTACAGATGGCTAAGTAAAAAGGTTTACCCGCCTTTGGCGGCGCCGGAGGCGACCAGGGTTCATATACAAGGCGTAGTGTTTTTTCAGGACCGAAAGCATACATATAGTATGTCGAGGGTCTGAAAAAATACTGCAACGCAGTAGATGGGACTTTTTACGACGCCATCAATATTGACTTAATAAAAAACAATATGATAAACAAAAACATCATGCAAAATCAAGGCAATTTGAATATTCCTTTTTCGTGGTAGAATGTTGGTAGTTTTATTTAAGCATTGGAGACAACAAATGGAGCAAAACCATATTATTCTGGATTCAGCAGATATACATCGAATAATCACGAGAATAAGCCATGAAATACTTGAAAAGCACAAAGGGGCTGACAACCTTACGCTGATAGGTATTCACACACGAGGTGTTTATCTTGCAAAGCGTATTCAATCCATAATTAAGAAAATCGAAGGGGTTGAAATTCCAACAGGCGATATGGATATCACGCTGTACCGTGACGACTGGACCAAAATAACCAATAATCCTGTTGTACAAAATACTGATATAACATTTTCTGTAGATGGAAAACAGATTATATTAATTGATGATGTTTTGTTTACGGGTCGCACTATAAGGGCTGCAATGGATTCGATTGTAGATTTTGGAAGACCGGACCGTATTGAGCTGGCCGTGCTTGTTGACAGAGGCTACAGAGAGCTTCCCATACAGGCAAATTATGTTGGAAAAGTTGTTGCAACAAGGCGTTCTGAAACAATAAATGTTTTGCTTACAGAATGTGACGACAAAGACCAGGTTGTTATTGAAAAGAAATCATCAAAATAAGAGTTAATATTATTATGAGTACAAAAGAACACAAGAAAAAAGCCCCGAAAAGTGTAACCACAGGTGTAATATCAATTTCGACCACCCGAACAATTGAAGATGATAAAAGCGGCCATTGGATAAGCAGACGGGCTGAAAAAGAGGGGCACAAAGTCCTTTTTCACAGGGTTGTTAAAGATGATATTAATGAAATATCACAAACCATGATTGAAGTTATAAGCGATTATAAGCCTAATGTTGTTTTGCTTACCGGAGGAACAGGCATAAGCAGCAAGGATGTTACTATTGAAGCTGTGCGTCCGATGTTTGATAAAGAACTTACAGCTTTTGGGCCACTCTTTGCTCAACTCAGCTTTGAAGAAATAGATTCCGCAGCCCTTTTATCGCGTGCTGTTGCAGGTATAATAAAAGGAACTATTGTTTTTTGTATGCCCGGAAGCCTCAAGGCATGTAAACTTGCGTGCAAGTCTCTTATTTTTCCTGAACTAGGTCACCTTGTAAAACATGTCTATGAAGACATGCCCCAGGTGTCTCCCATAGTTTTATAAAAAAGAGCCTTATCTATATTTCCCCTTTTCAGACATCCATTAGCATAGATAGAGCATTTTTCCTTTAGAGTTCGTACAACCGCTCTGTACTGATTTTTTGAAAGCAGACCGCTTGTAATCATCTTGTTCAGCGCTATTATGCGATACTTGTCAAGCCCCGACATTCCTGAAAGCTGATCATTGTGTCCGCCGCGCTTTATTATAAGAGGAATGTCTATGAGATATACAGGATATATGCAGCTTATCCTGAGCCAGAGATCATAGTCTTCGCATGCAGGAAGATTTTCATCAAACAGTCCTACTGTTTTAAAAAGTTCGCGTTTTATCATTACCGCAGAAGGACTGACCAGGCACAAATTTAGAGAAGGCTCAAAAATCATTCCCGACAACTTCTTATGCCTTTTCTTTGGATTAACTCTTATATTGTTTCTGATCCATATTTCATCAGTCTGACAGATCAGGGCATCATGATTTGTATTAAAAAAATCAACCTGTACTGACAACTTGTTCGGCATCCAGAAATCATCTGAGTCAAGAAAGGCAATAAATTTACCGGACGAAAGAGCAATGCCTCTGTTCCTCGCGCCACTGACCCCCTTGTTATCCTGGTTTACTGCTATGATATCATTTTTATATAAACTGAGAATATCAAGAGTATTATCTGTTGAACCATCGTTTACAACAATCAGCTCAAAATTTTTAAAACTCTGCGCAAGGACTGAATCAATGGCTTCTTTAAGTATCCAGCCCCGGTTGAAAGTGGGGATAATTACACTTACGAGCGGCTTTTCTTTTTTTTTGTTCATTTACAAAATCCGTATCATAGGCTACAGAAAATATAACTGCTAAGGTTGTCAGGCTGACGTTCGAACCGTAAACCGTAATAATTGTAATTATCATTTGCGCGTTATTAACGCCAAACATTTTTTTATTTAAAGGCCATAACTGGAAATCTAATAAATGCAAGACATAAAAAAGCTTACATTGCTTATTAAGGAACTGGAAGACCAGCTTTCAGTCTGCACACGTTGCGGCATGTGTCAGGCAGTATGCCCTGTTTTTGCTGAAACAGGCAGAGAATCTGATGTGGCTCGCGGTAAACTGGCGCTTCTTGACGGGCTTGCGAATGAAATGTTTAAAGATCCAAAAGGGGTCTATGAACGCCTGACTCGCTGTATTCTCTGCGGATCTTGTGCAGAAAACTGCCCCAGCAGGGTAAACATTCTGGAAATATTTATTAAGGCGCGTATAATCATTAAATTTTTTATGGGGCTTTCTTCAGCGCAGAAGCTTATATTAAGAGGGGTTCTGGCCTGCCCTGAATCTTTTAATCGTTTTTTAGAATGGTCTATATGGTTTCAGAAACTTTTTAACAAGCCAGCAGATACATTTCTCGGAACATCTTCCGCAAGGTTTGCTTCGCCGTTACTAAGAAATCGTCATTTTATGCCTCTGGCTGAAAAGCCGTTTCACATGTCATTGCCTGCTCAACATGCAGCACACAACAGTTCAGGCATTAAAGTGGCATTTTTTGTGGGTTGTCTTACAGACAAAATTTTTCCTGAAATTGCTAATGCTGTCTGCACTGTCCTTGATTATCATGGTGTGGATTTTTTTATACCGGAAGGACAGGGCTGCTGCGGGCTTCCAGCCTTAACCTGCGGAGATACAGATGCTTTTAAACGGCTTGTTCGCTTAAATGTTGAACTGTTTGAAAAGCAGGACTTTGATTATCTGATTACTCCGTGTGCTACCTGCACTTATACCATAAAAAAATTATGGCCCATGATGTTTCGTGAAGACAAATCATCTCTAAAGATTATGATAGAAGGATTGTCGGATAAAACCCTTGATATTAATCAATTTCTTGTATCGAAAATCAATGTTAAGGCGGGAAAAGAAATCAACGACGATAAACCTGTTATTGTAACCTATCACGACTCATGCCACCTTGCTAAATCACTTGGAGTTCGAGTAGAACCAAGGACGCTTATTAAGGCTAATCCTCGATACTGTCTGCATGAGATGTACGAAGCAGACAGATGCTGCGGCATGGGAGGAAGTTTTAATCTTAAGCACTATGATATTTCGTCTCAAATCGGAAATCGGAAATTAAAAAATATTTTAAGCACTAACTGCAGCGTAGTAGCTACTGGATGTCCTGCATGCATGCTGCAAATTTTAGACATGCTTTCAAAATCGCAATGCAAAATCGCTGTTAAACATCCTGTAGAAATCTATGCTGAAATATTGATGGAGTCATAATTTTGTGGCAAAAGTTTTTTTGCCACGGTACTGGTTTACTGTATAATATAGAAAAATATAGTTTTTTTACTGGTTATGGTATATAAAATTAAAAAAATCAGGATCTTTTTCCGATCAGTTGTAGTTAATTCTTGTTCGCCTCTGGCGAAAAGGCAACATTTTCAATTAAGCAGGTGTGGCCACAGAGGGTCCAAGGATTCCAGGATGCGAGTGAAAGGAAGAAAGACAATCAGAAATTAAAATAATATGGTATGGAGTTTTACAAAGTTACCCGGATGCTTACTACAAAGGAGTAAAAGTGATAGCAAAGATTTTAAGCGGTGCTGTTATTGGCATAGATGCCTATCTCGTAGAAGTGGAAGTGGATATAGCCCAGGGTCTTCCCACATTTACCACTGTTGGACTGCCTGAAGCAGCTGTAAAGGAAAGCAAGGAAAGAGTTAAAGCTGCTATCAATAATTCCGGTTATAGTTTCCCCGATGACAGAATAACAGTAAATTTAGCTCCTGCAGATATTAAAAAGGAGGGAACAGGTTTTGATCTGCCAATAGCATTGGGAATACTAACCGCATCAGGCATCATTCCAATGGAACTGGCATCAAAGTACCTTGTTTTAGGCGAGCTCTCACTGGACGGTCGTATAAAGCCTGTAAAAGGCTCTCTTCCAATGGCTATTGCCGCAAAAAATGCAGGTTGTTCAGGCATTATTGTGCCATATGATAACAGGCAGGAAGCATCAGTAATAAATGGAATATCGGTTCTTCCTGTAAAAACTCTGTCTCAGATAGTCAATTTTTTTTGTGGATTTACTCAGATTAAACCGGAAAAAACCGATGTTTCAGCTATGTTTGACCAGGATAACCGGTTTGAGGTTGATTTTTCCGAAGTCATGGGCCAGGAACATGTAAAGCGTGCTCTGGAGGTAGCATCAGCCGGTGGTCATAACCTTGTTATGATCGGACCCCCGGGCTCAGGAAAAACAATGCTGGCAAAACGACTGCCAACCATACTTCCACCTCTTACCTTTAACGAATCAATCGAAACCACCAAGATTTATTCTGTTGTTGGAATGCTTCCAAGCAACCAGGCCCTTGTTACAAAAAGGCCTTTCAGATCTCCCCATCACACAATATCAGATGCCGGTTTAATCGGAGGAGGCCACATACCAAGGCCCGGTGAAGTAAGCATGGCTCATAATGGAGTTCTTTTTCTTGATGAATTTCCTGAATTTAAGAAACATGTATTAGAGGTGCTTCGGCAGCCATTAGAGGATTTAAAAGTAACTATTTCCAGGGCTGCATCAACCATAACCTATCCTGCCAGTTTTATGCTGGTGGCTGCAATGAATCCCTGTCCGTGCGGCTATTACTCCGATCCAAAGCACGAATGCCGCTGCACGTATCAGCAGATTCACAAATACAGATCAAAAATCTCAGGTCCCCTGATGGACAGAATAGATATTCATGTTGAAGTTCCGGCAGTACCTTATAAAGCTCTATCAGGTAAATCGCCGGCAGAATCTTCAGCAGATATTATGAAACGAGTCTCTGCAGCACGCTTGATGCAATCAAAACGACTTGTTAAAACAAAAATATTTTCCAATTCCCAGATGGGGAGCCGCCATATAAAAAAATACTGTCATATTGACGATGCGTCCTGCAGTCTTCTTGAAAGAGCAATAGACAAGCTGGGGCTTTCAGCCCGTGCCTACAACCGTATTTTAAAAATTGCCCGAACTATTGCTGATTTGGCTGGCAATAATGATATACAGATCGATCATATTGCCGAGGCGATTCAATACAGGAGCCTGGACAGGGGAAAACATTTTTCATAAAACACTATAATCTAAACTTTTTTAAGCTGTGGAAAATATTACATGAAAACTTTCTGGAAAAACAATGAGGCAAAAAAAACTTTCTGATGATCCATTGAAGCTTAGAATTTACACCTCCAGGCTTTTGGGCAGAAATTCTGATCTGGTTTTACATGGCGGAGGCAATACATCTGTAGGTGAATTCACCTAATCTCTTTGTTTTATAAATGCTACCATCCCCATTCTAATTTTCTTTTAATTCTCCTTGTATTTTCCTCGATTTCTCTTAATCGCCTATCGTTTTCCATATTTTGAAATTCCCTTTGCCTATCTTGAAATTCCTTATGAACATCACGGCTTCTATCTTTTCCTTTTAGGATTTTCATCAACTCGAAAAATTCTGACTGTTTAATCTTCCGTTTTTCAAGTAGCAGTTTAGCCCGTTCTATTTGTAATTTTTCATCCAAATATTTTTGTTCTGGAGTTTTATTGACTTGATGTTGTTTAGTCTTATGTGAATATGTTCGATATTTATTTTGCCGTGCTTCGGCATTAAATCCTTTTTTGTCAGGAATAAGTTTGTCTGTAAAGCGAGGAGAAAAAATAATACAAGAAAAAGGATACAAATTAATCGATCCCTATGCCTAAAACTGCAAAACTAAAGTGTCCCTGGGTTTCCCTTTAGATGAATTCAGGTAGAAATGCACATAAGGGCCCGGCCAAATGACGCGAAGCAGCGTTTTTTGTTCTTGACAAATAACAGGCATGTTGCCATTATACAAACCATACAAACCATACAAACCATACATATCATACATATCAAATGGAGGGATAAAATGGCGCTTGTAAAAAAAACCATTGAACTGGATCAGGATCAGATTAACCGAATCAAGGCGGCGATGAAAGCAAAATCGGAAAAGGAGGCCATAAATGCTGTCTTAAAGCAATTTGACACCGATTTTCAGCTCGCAGAGACAACCCTTAAGGACGCTGGAAGTTTTGATTTTAAGGAGGTCTAAGGGATGCAGGAAAAAGTTGTCTTTGATACGAACGTTTATATTGGGGTTTTCAACCATGGTTTTTATAAAAATGAGATCAACGGATTCAACAAGATTATGTATCTGGTTCATCCTGTACTCCATGAATTATGGATTGGAGCCAGGGAAAAACGAGAAGTCAATCATCTTATCAATTTTGGGGCTAAATTTATCCAATCAGGAAGACTTGTAGTTCCCTCATCTGCTACACAACTCTTGATTGGAAGGGTATGTCAGAAGCTTCGTTCTTCCGGCAGGCTTGATCCTGCAAATCCTCGTATCTACAACGACGTCTCCATTGCATTACTTGCAAGGCAGATAGGGGCGGTAGTTGTAACGGCAAATATCTCCGATTTTAAAAAGATTCATCAGGTAGTTAATTTCAAATTCAGGAAGGTGATGTGAACTCTAAGCCTGGGTTCTGCTTTCTTGGACAGAGATGAATACAGATTGTTTTGATTAATCAGCTTAAGCAACCACTTCCGTTTTTCAAGTAGCAGTTTAGCCCGTTCTATTTGTAATTTTTCATCCAAATATTTTTGTTCTGGAGTTTTATTGACTTGGGATATTATATTTTGTCAAATGTTGTGTATGGCATTAGGCGGCGTTCCGTTTTCCTTCTATCCATGCAACAAATTGAAACGCTTTAAAAATTGTGATATGCAAATAAAATCTACACGAAAACTATTGAATTCTTGGCTTATTATTATGGCAAGCTATCACAACTCCGCAATTCAAGGAAATATAATCCGGATCTCGCAAGCATCTAATACCGAAAAAGGTAATAAATTGACTTGTATGTTTGCTTAACATATACTGATTTAGATTAATTTAAATCTGTTCTTTGAACCTCAAGCAGGAAGATCAGGTGACCAATCATAGTATTGCAAAAAAAAATAAAGCCCCATTTCTTCAGTTATACGAAGGATGGGGCTTTATACTTTAGTTTTTCTATTCTTGACGAGATGAACTTATGAACTGAGGAATGTCCCTTAAATACATTTTTGTATAACATAATGAAGAATTAAAGGAGGAAGAATATGATTATTCGCAGAATTATTTTAATGTTAGTCGTTTTGTTCTTTGCCCTACCCGGGGCAGTGCAGGCAGGAGAGCAGGATCTTCAAAAAGCAGCCAGGGTTTTATCGGATGTTTACGGTCAAGGCAACATTGCTGAAATGATGAAAAATGTCAAGCTGTTGAAGGATGCAGGCCTTTCCTACCAGAAAAGCCTGGCCATAC